>FR884135.1:0-21308 GCA_000435975.1 Oscillibacter sp. CAG:241
CCAAGGCGGACGCCGTTTCTTTCCTTTTTTGACAGGCAAAGGGGGTCCCGCCATCCGGCGGGACCCCCTTTGCTTTTGCTCAGCGCTTACCTGAGCGATCAGGCTTTCTCAGCTGTTGCGCTTTTTGCGGGACACGATGACCAGTACCACAGCCAGAGCGGCAGCGCACACCAGGACGATGATCCACATGGTGGTGTTGCTCTCGTCGCCGGTCTTGACGCCGGGCTGGGTGGGCTGATAGCCGGGATCGGCTGCGCCGCAGTCGGTGCACTTGCCATCCTTGTAGTGATGGCCGGTGGCGTCGATGACCATGGTCTCCACCTCACCGCAGCCGGTGCAGGTGTGGGTCTTTTCGCCGGGCTCGGTGCAGGTGGGCTGGGTGGTGACGATCCACTCGCCGAAGGTATGCTCGTGGGCGGTGCAGACCACGTCGTTGCGGTCGCGGACGCGGATGCGGGGAGCCATGGGGGTGCCGTCGGCCAGGACGAAGGTGTTGTCATAGGAGGCCAGGCCCGTGGCGGAGATCTGGCAGCCCACGGACAGGTTCGCCACATCGTAGGAGGTGGTGATATAGCCATCGATGAACACGCGGGCGATCTTGCCCTCGCTGTCGCGGACCAGGATGGTCTGGACCAGGCCGTCGGCCATCTCATAGCCGGTGACGTAGCCGTTCAAGGTCACCAGCTGGCCCAGAACGGAGCCGTCGTTGATCTGGGTGGAGGTGACGGCTCTGGGAGTGACGGGAGTGGTCTCACCGATCTTCTCAATGGAGGAAACCTGCAGCTCGTTCTCGCCCTGATAGGTCTCCGTCACACCGGTGACGCGGACCACGTCGCCGATCTTGAAGTCGCCGGCCACGGGGAAGCAGTTGATGCCGCCGGTCTCATCCTGAACATAGATGCAGTCGAAGAAGGCGGTGGCCTTGTCATAACCGGAGGCGTTGGAGGTCACGACACCCTCAATGGTGTACTTGTGACCGGCCTCGGTCTGGGCTTGGACCGTGGCAATGTCGGTGATCTTCACGGGGTTGATGCGGCCCAGCAGGTTCTCGCAGATCTTGTAGTTGGAGTAGTTCTTCTCGGAGCCGTTGTCACTGATGGTGGCCTGGACCTCGAAGTTGGACATGAAGGCTGCGCCGGACACGATGATCAGACCCTTGCCCTCCAGCTGCTCGCTGGCCATGGCCAGCAGACGGCTGTCGTTTTCGGCATAGGCGTACTTGGGCACGTTGGCGCCGCCCAGGCCGTCCTTATCCACGTCCACGGAATAGGTGGTGCTGTGGGCGTATACCACCGGGGAAACGGTGGCGGGCAGGGTGGAGGTGGGTTTGCCGTCTGCATCCACGGCATACACGGAGGCACCGCCATAGTGGCTGAATACCTCGGTGTACAGGCGGTCATAGGGGTGAGCGGGGTCCACCTCCACGCCGTCGGTCAGGAAGCTCTGACCGTAGGTGTTGAAGTACAGACGCCACTTGTCCACGCCGTCGGCTGCGCTGCGGACATCGTCATAAGTGGCATCGTCCGCAATACGCAGGCTGGAGCCCAGGGCCTGGAGCACCTCGTTCTGGGTGGCGGCCATGTGCTTGATGGCGGGATTGCTCTGGATCACGTCATAGTTCTCGTAGTTGTCGCTCCAGCCGGCCAGGATCACGGTGCCGCCGCCGGCGTTGAAGGCGGTAATGGCCGCCAGCTCCGCGGCGCTGTAGGTCCGGGGATCGGTCTGGGCGTCCGCCAGGCGGCGGGAGGGGGCGGTGAGGATCAGGGCCTTGAACTTGGGATTGGAGCAGGCGGCGATCAGATCGTCGCTGGTCTTCAGCTCCACGGTGCGGACGTTGTACTTGCCCGCCAGGTTGCCGAAGTTGCCCATGGAATCCTTGTAGTTACCGGCCACATACTCGTTGTAGTGGGAGGCGTCGATGCCGATATACACCAGGTCGTCGGCATTCAGCACGTCCAGGGTAATGTCCTTGGTGAACACATACTCCTTGCCGTCCTGCTCCAGCACCACGGTGGCGGTGACCTTATAGACCCGGGCGGTATCGAAGGAGATATCATAGCTCAGGTCCAGGGTGCCGCTGGCGGGAACGGTGCCCGCGTCGGTGGCGGAGGTCAGCACCTGGCTGCCCACGGCATAGGTGATGGACTTGATCCTGGCGTCGGTGCTCTCGCTGTTGAACAGGGTGGTGGTAACGATCATCTTCTCGCCGGTGACGGGAGTGGAGGTGCCGCAGGTCACATCGGAGATGCCCAGCTTCAGGGTCTCGCCCACCCACACGGGAGCGGTGACCGCCAGGTCGCCGTCACCCTGGGTGACGCGGATGTAGTAGTAGCTGTAGTCGGGGTCCAGGGTCACGGACAGGTCGCCGGTGGCCAGGACAGCGGGATCATCCCAGGTATAGGCGGTCTTGCCGGAGTTGACAATGACCTCCACCTTGGAGATGGAATCGCTGGCGTCGGGGTCGTTGACGGTAACATGGATGTCCAGCTTCTCGGGGACCTCGGTGAGGCTGCTGCCCAGGAGCATGCCGTTGACGGTGTAGCCGATCTCCAGGTTCTTGTCCTCGGTGGCGTACATACGCATGGCGCGCAGCGCGTCGTAGATGCCCTCCTCGGAGAAGTCGTCGGTGAGGATCACGTCGCGGGCGTCGTTGGCGTTGCCCCAGCGGCCCTTGTGGTTATCCTGGTTGTTGGTGGGAGCCAGGTGCCAGCCCTTATCCAGCGCCATGGTGTAGTACTCATAGCTGGGATAATAGCCGCCGGCGCCGATCTGGCCCTCGCCGTTGCCGGCCTCCACCATGTACATGCGGCTGTCGATGACGGGATCCCAGAAGGCGAAGTCACCGAAGGTGCCGAAGGTGTTGCCGGGGTGGTTGAACTGGCTGAGGCTGTCTGCGCCCTCCTGCTGGCTCAGCAGGGCATAGTAGGCGCGCATACCGGCATAGTCGGTCTTGTTGTTCAGGGTGGTGTTGTTGCGGGAGACGATACCGGGGGTATTGAAGGTGTTGATGTGGCCGGGACCGCCGGACCAGGTCATCTCGAAGCCGGCCAGAGCCACCAGGGAGCCGGCGTTGGCCTCGTTGAAGGCGGCCACGGCGGAACGGTAGCTGTTCCAGGTCTCCTGGCTGTAGGGGGTGGCCAGGCTCATGTCATACAGAGCGCCCTCGGGGTTGGCCGCGCCGCTCTTGTCGAAGTAGTTGGAGTGGTCGGTGAAGGCCACAAACTGCACGTTGGCGCTGTCGGGCAGGTTCTTCACATAGCTCAGAGCGGACTCCAGAGAGCCTGCGCCGTCGGAATACTGGGTGTGGCTGTGCAGCTGACCGAAGTACAGCTGATACCGGGATTCGCCCACGGTGAAGAACCAGCTGAAGGAAGCGGACTTGCCGTCGGCGCGGGTGACGGTGACGGTAACATTGGTGCGGCCGTCGGTCATGTCGGCGGCGGGGGTGTAGGTGGCCTTGCCGCCGGCACAGACGGCGTTGACCTTCTCCCCGTTGACGGTCATTTCCACGGCGGGATTCTCACCGGCGTTGATGAGCTCAGCGGAGATGACAGGCCGCTTGTCGCTGCCGGTCTGGCTGCCCTTGAGCGGCGTCACGGCGCCGATGGAGGGCTCGTCCACCACGGTGACCACCAGGCTGCCGCTGTAGCTGGCGCCGGAGACATTGGTCACGCGGACGGTGAAGGTCACCTGATCGGACCCGGCCAGCATGGCGGCAGGCACATTGGCGGTGTAATTGCTGCCGTCGGCGGTGTAATCGGTGATGACACCGGCAGACCTGCCGTCCACCAGGATCTCCAGCTTCTGGACCGCCTTCGCATCGTCCACGGTAAAGGTCAGGGTGTAATCCTGGCCCCCCTTCACGGAGTCGGCGGAGGTGAACTTCACGGCGGGATCATTGACGATGCCGCCGTCCAGCTTCACGCTGTCGGCTACGCCATAGAAGAAGAAGGAGTAGATGGTGTAGTCCGTGACGTTGTACATGCTATAGGTCTTATAGCTGTCGCTATAATACTCCAGGAACTGGCTGTACCTGCCGTTGAACTTGGCGGTGCGGCTCTCCAGCTGATAGCCGCCCACGCCGCCGGAGCAGGGCTCCACGGTCCAGTCGGCGTCGTCGCTGGCGGTGAGGGAATAGAAGGCGTTGTTGCCGGTGCCGTTGGAGCACAGGTAGCCGTAGGTCTCGTTGCGGAAGCGATAGTATTCGCCGCTGCGCTCCACGGTGAACACCACGCCGCCGTTGCCGGGAATGGCCTTGCCGTTGGCCACCTGGGCGGAGACGTTGTTGACGGCGGGGCTGTCGGCGTTGTCATTCTGTCCGGCCAGGACGCCCTGGGCATTCTGGTTGAACAGCACCACCTGCGCGCCCTCCTGGGGCAGACTGCCGGCGGGCTGGTCCGTCTCGTCGCCTACCAGATAGAGCTGCTGGGCAAACAGAGCCTCGTTGCTGCCGATGGTGCCGAAGGCACTCCAGTTGTTCTTCTCGGCATACCACTCCAGATAGCTGCTGCGGCCCACGTTCTGGATATAGACGCAGTTTTCCGTGGCGGCGGGAAGGATGCTCCAGCCGGTGTGGGTCTTATCCAGGGGAGTGCTGGAGTATTTTTCGTCCATAGACAGCTTCTTGCCGTCGGCGGTGGAGAAGGTATAGCTGCCGTCGGCGTTGACGCCCACGGTCCAGATGTCGGCCTTGGTATAACCGGAGAGCTTGCCATTGGTCAGGGTCACGTCGGTGCCCTTGTTATAGAAGCCGGTGTACTCCGTGGACAGGGCCTTTCCGTTGGCGGGGTTGAATACCACCACCTGGTCGCCGTCGGATACGGAGGTAACGATGCCGCTTTTCTGGATTTTGAAGAATGCCTGGGCAAACAGAGCTTCATTGCTGCCGATGGTGCCGAAGGCACTCCAGTTGTTCTTCTCGGCATACCACTCCAGATAGCTGCTGCGGTCCACGTTCTTGATATAGTAGCAGCCCTCGGTGGCAGCCTGCTCCAGTGTCCAGGCGGTGTGGGCCTTGTCCAGGGGAGTGCTGGAGTATTTTTCGTCCATGGACAGCTTCTTGCCCTCGGCGGTGGAGAAGGTATAGCTGCCATCGTCGTTGACGCCCACGGTCCAGATGTCCGCCTCGGCAAAGCCGGACAGCTTCCCACCGGTGAGGGTCACGTCGGTGCCCTTGTTATAGAAGCCGGTGTACTCCGTGGACAGGGCCTTCAGGTTGGCGGGGTTATAGATGACCACCTGGTCACCGTTCTTCAGGGGAGCGGTGGGATCATCAGGCTGACCGGGCTGGTCAGGCTTCTGGGTGTCTGCCACCAGATAAAGCTGCTGGGCAAACAGAGCCTCGTTGCTGCCGATGGTTCCGTAGGAGCTCCAATTGTTCTTCTCGGCGAACCACTCCAGATAGCTGCCGCGGCCCACGTTCTTGATGTAGAAGCAGTCCGCCGTGGCGGCAGCGCTGAGCGCCCAATCCACATTGGCCTTGTCCAGGGGGGTGCTGCTGTAGCTGGTGTCCATGGACAGCTTCTTGCCCTCGGCGGTGGAGAAGGTATAGGCGCCGCTCTCGGTGCGGTTCACGGTCCACAGCTCTGCATCCGTGTAGCCGGTGAGCTTGCCACCGGTCAGCTCCACATCCACGCCCGTGTTATAGAAGCCGTTGTACACGGAGGACAGAGCCTTTTTGTTGGCGGGGTTGAACACCACCACCTTGTCGCCGTTCTGCAGGGTGGTCAGATCGGTGACGATGCCGCTTTCCCGGGCGGGAACGGTGCTGAGCTTATACAGGGCCACGGGCTGCTGATTCTCGCTCTTATAATAGCGGAACCGGGTGCCGTTGGTGGCGGCTGCGTTATACTGCAGCGTGGTGTTGTTGCTGGCGATCTTCACATTACCATCAGCGAAGGTGATGGTGTTGAGCTCCGGAGTGGAGCCGGTGATGATCTTGTTCTTGCCGGACTTGCCGGAAATGTACTTTCCGCTGGCGGACTGTACGGACCAGCCGCCGGTCATGGGCGCGATGGTGAACGCGTACTTGGCGTAATCACCAACGATCTTGCCGTCGGTGATGGTCACGTCCACCTTGTTGCCCTCCTTGTCCAGGGCGGACAGGGAGCCGTCCATGATCAGGCTGCCCTTTTCATAGACGATCAGGTATTGACCGGACCAGTCCTCCTGCGCCTCGGTGACCTTTTCCCAGGTCCCGGACGCAGGCTCTGCCGCGAATACCGACACCGGCAGCAGGGAAACCAGCATGACCAGTGACAGCAGCGCAGACAAAAGTCTGGTGCGAACAGGTGTTTTCATCAAGCTATTACCTCCTTTAATTTCTCCCGGAGCTTCCCGCCCCACAGGTATTCTCATTGTAACATACGCTTCTATCAGTTTCCAGCTTTATTTGCAGATTTGACACAAATTTTGCTAATATGTGCACAAGGCATGGATGATTGCACAAAGCCCTGCTTGACAAGGGGGGCGCAACTTGCTATGCTGGTGTCACCAATTGCCGAAAGGACCGGTATATATGAAGAAAAAAACGAAGGGGCCCGGCCCCGCCGCCTGGCTGCGGGAGAATAAATGGACGTGCATCGTGCTGGCGGCGGCGCTGGCGGTGCTGCTGGCGGCGCGGCTGCTGGCGGCTCCCGTGCCGGTGCAGTCCGACGAGCCAGAGAACCGCGCGGATTACGAAAGCGCCTCCGTGGACCAGATCCTCTCCGATTCCACGGAGAAGGACCCTGCCTCCGACAACGGTTATCGCGGCGAGCAGCTGCTGCTGGTCACCGTCCGCTCCGGCGACTATAAGGGCCAGCAGATGCAGGTATATAACTATGTGGGGCCCCTGTATGGCGGGCCGCTGAAGGTCGGGGACCGGGCCACCGTCCTGATCTCCACCTATTCCGACGGCACCGTCAATGCCACGGTGTATGAATTCGACCGTCTGCTGCCCCTTTGCATCGTGCTGGTGCTGTTCATCGCGGCAGCGGTGGCCGTGGGCGGCCGGACGGGGGTCAAATCCCTGGTGGCCCTGGCGGTGACGCTGGTGTGCCTGTTCGGCGTGCTGCTGCCGTCCCTGATGAAGGGCGCCAACACGCTGCTGATGACGTTTATCGTCTGCGCCTATGTGGCGGTGGTAAGCCTGACCATCGTAGGCGGCGTCCGGAAAAAGACCGTGTGCGCCATGCTGGGCGCAGTGGCGGGCACCGCCCTGGCCCTGCTGTTCGGCCTGCTGGCCCAGGGACTGACCCGCATCGACGGCCTGCGCATCGACGACGTGGAGCCCCTGCTGCAGCTGCGGCAGACCGGCACGCCCATCGGTCTGCGGGGCCTGCTGGTGGGCGGCATCGTCATCAGCGCCCTGGGCGCGGTGATGGACGTGACCATGGGCATTGCCTCCTCCCTGTCGGAGGTCCACGCCGCCAATCCGGAGCTGTCCCGGAGGGAGCTGTTCCGCTCCGGCATGAACATCGGCCGGGACATGGTGGGCACCATGACCAACACCCTGATCCTGGCGTTTCTGGGCAGCGGCTTTACCCTGATCCTGTACCTGTATTCTCTGGGACTGTCCCCCCGGCAGCTGCTGAGCTCAGCCTATGTATCCCTGGAGGTGGTCAGCGGCGTAGCCAGCAGCGTGGGCGTGATCCTGTCCATCCCGCTGACGGCGCTGATCACGGCAGAGGTCTTTACCCGGGAGAAGAAATCCGGAAAGAGCGCATAAGCGTAGAAGGGTTCCCGCCCCCGACAGGCGGCGGGCGGACAAAATTTAAGTTAAATTACAGCTTCGGGGCGTATACTTACCGTATACGCCCCCGGATGCGTTGGGGGAAAACGAAGGGAGGTGCCCGGTGAAGGCGCTGGTAAAAGAATTGCTGCACCTGACGGAGGTGCGGCAGCTGACAGAGGATGTACGCGGCGGCGTTTCGCCGGTGCTGGTCACCGGCGTGGGACCGGTCCACCGGGCCCAGGTGGAGGCGGCCCTGCACCGGGACAGCGGACGGCCCCTGTGGGTGCTGTGTGCCGACGAACGGGAGGTCCGGCGTCAGGCCGGTGATCTGGCCGTGCTTACCGGGGAGACGCCCCTGGTGCTCCCGGCCCGGGAGCTTCAGTGGCGGCCTATGGAGTCCAGCCGCCAGTGGGAAAACCAGCGGCTGGCGGCCCTGTACCGCCTGGCGGACAGCCCCGTGGTGGTCACTACCCCGGACGCGCTGGTGCAGCGGTGCATCCCGCCCCGGGTGCTGGAGCGGACGGCACTGACCCTGGCCGTGGGCCAGCAGTGGGACCTGAACGCCCTGACCCGGCGGCTGGCCGGAGCCGGATATACCCGCTGCGACCAGGTGGAGGGCCCGGGACAGTTCGCCCTGCGGGGCGGCATCCTGGACGTGTTCTCCCCGGGCATGGAGCAGCCGGTGCGCTGCGAATTTTTCGACGACGAGATCGACTCCCTGGGCATATTTGACGCCGCCACCCAGCGCCGGGTGGAAAACCGCCGGGAGGCGCTGCTGCTTCCGGCGGCGGAGGTATTGCCCGGCTGGGAGGAGCATACGGCGGAGGACGCCGCCGCCCGGCTGGAGGCCGCAGTGAAGCGCCTTGCCCGGAGGCAGGGCACCCAGGCCCTGCGGGACCTGCTGACCGCCGATGCCGCCCTGCTGCGCCAGGGGGTCACCCCCAACGGCGCGGACCGCTGCATGGCGGCGGTGTACCCGGAAAAGACCACCGCCCTGGACTATCTGCCCGCGGATGCCCTGATCTGCGTGGAGGACAGCGGCCGCACAGCGGAGGCCCTGCGGGGCTGGCTGTGGCAGCTGAAGGAGGACGTGTCCGCCGGAATGGAGGCGGGCTTTCTGGCCGGTGAGCTGGCGGATTTTGCCGCCTCGGAGCCGGAGCTGGCCCTGGGGCTGGAAAAGCACCCGGTGGTGCAGCTGGACGGTCTCACCACCGGGCGGCAGCTGCTGCAGCCCCGGGACCTTCTCCAGCTGACGGCCAAGCAGCTGTCCAGCTACGGCGGCTCCCTGGAGCTGGCCTGCACGGACCTGACCCACTATCTCACGTCGGGCTACCGGGTGATGGTGCTGTGCGGCGGCGAGGTCCGGGCCCGGAACCTCCGCCGGATGCTGGCGGACCGGAAAATCCCCGCCGCCGTGGACCTGTCCGGGGAAAAGTCCCCGGAAAAGGGCACGGTGCTCATTGCTGTGGGAGCCCTGTCCGCCGGGTGCGAATATCCGGAGGGGCGGCTGGCGGTGCTGACGGAGGGACAGCTGACCACGCCCCTGTCCGGCCGGGCCAAAAAGCCCCGGCCCAGGCGGGACAGCAATCAGCAGAAGCTCCAGTCCTACACGGACCTGACCCCCGGGGACCTGGTGGTCCACGCCCATCACGGCATCGGCCGGTTCGTGGCCATGCTGCGCATGCCGGTGGACGGGGTGGAAAAGGACTATATCAAGATCGCCTATGCCGGGCAGGACGTGCTGTACGTTCCGGCCACGTCTCTGGACCTGGTCAGCAAGTACATCGGCCCCGGCGAGGACAACGAGCGCACCAAGCTCAATAAGCTGGGGGGCACCGAGTGGGCCAAGACCACCCGCAAGGCCAAGGCTGCCGCCAAGGACCTGGCCGAGGGCCTGATCCGGCTGTATGCCCAGCGCCAGCGGCTGGCAGGCCATGCCTTCTCGCCGGACAGCCCCTGGCAGCAGGAGTTTGAGGACGCCTTCCCCTACACGGAGACCGACGACCAGCTCCAGGCCATCCGGGACATCAAGGCCGATATGGAGCAGCCCCGGCCCATGGACCGGCTGCTGTGCGGAGACGTGGGCTACGGCAAGACCGAGGTGGCCCTGCGGGCGGTGATGAAGTGCATTCTGGACGGCAAGCAGGCCGCCATTCTGGTGCCCACCACCGTCCTGGCCCAGCAGCACTATGCCACGGCGGTGAACCGGTTCCGGTCCTTCCCGGTGAACATCGAGGTGCTCTCCCGGTTCCGGACCCCCGCCCAGGTGCGGGACATTCTGGCCCGGACCCAGGCGGGAAAGGTGGACCTGCTGATCGGCACCCACAAGCTTCTGCAGAAGGACCTGCAATTTCACGACCTGGGGCTGCTGGTCATCGACGAGGAGCAGCGCTTCGGCGTTACCCACAAGGAAAAGCTCCGGGAGCGGGCCCGGCAGGTGGACACCCTGACCCTGTCCGCCACCCCCATTCCCCGGACTCTGAATATGGCCCTGTCCGGCATCCGGGACATGAGCACCATCGAGGAGCCGCCCCACGACCGCCAGCCGGTGCAGACCTATGTGATGGAGCACGAGTGGCCCGTCATTGCCGAGGCCATCCGCCGGGAGCTGAGCCGGGGCGGCCAGGTATATTACCTGCACAACCGGGTGGAGAACATCGAGTCCACCGCCGGACGCCTGCGGCAGTGGCTGGGGGAGGACGCGGCCATCGGCATTGCCCACGGCAAAATGGCCGAGCGGGAGCTGAGCTCCGTCATGCAGCAGATGGCCGACGGCGAGATCCAGGTGCTGGTGTGCACCACCATCATCGAGACCGGCATCGATATCCCCAACGTCAACACCCTGATCATCGAGGACGCGGACCGGCTGGGCCTGTCCCAGCTGCACCAGATCCGGGGCCGCATCGGCCGCAGCGCCCGCCGGGCGTATGCCTATCTGACCTATCGCCCCGGCAAGGTGCTGACGGAGGTGGCCGGCAAGCGCCTGTCCGCCATCCGGGAGTATGTGGCCTTCGGCTCCGGCTTCCGCATTGCCATGCGGGACCTGGAGATCCGCGGGGCGGGGAACCTGCTGGGCCCGGAGCAGTCCGGCTATCTGATGAGTGTGGGCTACGACATGTATCTGCGGCTGCTGAACGACGCGGTGCTGGAGCAGCAGGGGAGGGGAAAGGACATCCGCCCCGACTGCTCGGCGGACCTGGCCACCTCCGCCCACATTCCGGAGCGGTATGTGCCCTCCGCCCACCAGCGCATGGACCTGTACCGCCGCATGGCGGCCATCCGCACCACGGAGGAGGCGTCGGACCTGGTGGACGAGCTGACGGACCGCTACGGCGACCCGCCCAAGCCGGTGATGGCCCTGCTGGACGTGGCCCTGCTGCGGGCCGCCGCCGCCGAGGTGTTCATCACCGATATCACCCAGAGGGCCGGTGTGGTGGCCTTCACCTTTGACAGCCGCGTGGACGTACCCAGCCTGATGGCCGTGTGCTCCATGCCCGGCTACCGCAATCGCCTGCGTCTGTCCGCCGGGGAGCCTCCCCGGCTCCGGCTGCACCTGGCCCCCGGGGAGGATGCCCTCTCCGCTGCCGGGAAGCTGACGGAGGAGCTGCGGCTGAAAAAAGAAGAGCTGGGCAAAGCTGCCCGGGAAGGAGATAACTTATGAAAAAAGCATGGATCCGTCTGGCCGCCTCGGTGGTCCTGTCCGCACTGCTGGTGGTGGGCATTTCCGCCAGCGGTATCCTTACCAACGGCCACCGCACCGACGGCCTGTTCTATCAGGCCAGCGGCATCCGGCCCGACGCCGAGCTGCTGACCGTCAACGGAGAGACCATTGACGCCGAGGAGTATCTGTATTGGCTGGCCTATGACTGCGAGTATCTGGCGTACAACGTTCAGGACCTTGACTTTGACGCGGAGCTGTCCGAGGGGATGACCTACGGGGCCTATGCCAAGCAAGACGCCCTGGAGACCGTGAAGCTGTACGCCGTGGTCCGCCAGTGGGCCAAGCGGGGGAATGTGACCCTGTCCGACACCGACCGGGAGGCTCTGGAAAACCAGCGCCAGCAGTATATCACCTATTACGGCAGCCAGGAGGCCTACAGCAAGCAGATCCAGGGCATGGGCGTGTCGGAGGCCATGTTCGACGCCATCAGCCGGGGCTATTACCTGTATGCCGGGGTGCGTCAGGCGTTCTGTACCCCCGGCAGCGCTCTGTACCCTGCCCAGGAGGACATTGACGCCCTGGCCCGGCAGAAGGGCTATGCCACCAGTCTGCTGCTGTACTGGCCCCTGGACGGCCAGGATGACGACAACACCCGCCTGGCGGCCGAGAGCTTTGCCCAGCAGCTGCGGGACGCCCAGGACGTTACCGCCGCATATCTGGACCTGGCGGGCCAGCTGGGCATGGAGGACGTGACGGAGGCCGGCGTCACCGCCTCCGCCGGGGACATGGGCGAGACCCTGTCCGCCGCCGTGTCGGCGCTGGAGCCCGGCCAGGTCAGCGATGTCATCGACACCGGCAGCGCCCTGTATGTGGCCGTGGGCAAGGAGCTGGACCAGTCCGCCGTGGTCAATGCCCTGTTTGAAACGCAAATCAAGGCCGCCGTGGCCGACGCAAAGGTGGAATACAACACCCGCCTGTTCAACAAGCTGGACCCCGGTGCCTTTTATACCAGGCTCCAGGAGGCCCGTTCGGCTCTCTCCTGAGGAAAATAGTTTGTTAATTTTTAGTCAAACTAACAAAGGAACCGGGTTATTTCCTGTTCAGTCCTACGATTTTTCAGCGCGGAGCAATTCTGGGGGTTGACTATTCGACCGAAAATGACTACGATATAGGTACAGAGTAGAACCCCAAAACCAAATGTAGGAGGATAATTCCATCATGAAAGATCTGTATGTCGTCAATTGCTGCCGTACCGCTATCGGCTCCTTCGGTGGTTCCCTGAAGAACACCCCCGCCGCCGAGATGGGCGCCGTGGTGGTGAAGGAGGCCCTCAAGCGTGCCAATATCGCCCCCGAAAACGTGGATGAGGTTATGTTCGGCTGCATCCTGACCGCTGCCCAGGGCCAGAACGTTGCCCGCCAGGTGGCCATCAAGGCTGGTATCCCCTATTCCGTTCCCGCTTACACCGTGGGCATGGTCTGCGGCTCCGGCATGAAGTCTGTCATCGAGGGCGCCCGCTCCATCCTGGCCGGCGATTCCGACGTGGTGGTCTGCGGCGGTACCGAGAACATGAGCGCCGCTCCCTTTGCCTCCATGGACGCCCGCTGGGGCGCTCGCATGGGCGACAAGAAGCTGGTGGACACCATGATCAAGGACGGCCTGTGGGACGCCTATAACAACTATCACATGGGCACCACCGCCGAGAACATCAACGATATCTGGGGCATCACCCGCGAGGAGCAGGACGCCTTCGCCGCCGCTTCCCAGCAGAAGACCGAGGCCGCCCAGAAGGCCGGCCGCTTCGACGACGAGATCGTCCCCGTGATGGTCAAGGTCAAGAAGGAAATGGTCCCCTTCGCCAAGGATGAGTATCCCAAGGCCGGCGTCACCAAGGAAGGCATTGCCAAGCTGCGCGGCGCCTTCCCCGTCAGCCCCGAGTCCCCCAATCCCCAGGTGGTGAACACCTTTGAGCCCACCGGCATCCAGGAAGCCGCCGATAAGGGTCAGCCCCGCGTCACCGCTGCCAACGCCTCCGGCATCAACGACGGCGCTGCCGCCATCGTGCTGGCTTCCGGCGAGGCTGTGGAGAAGTACGGTCTGAAGCCCATGGCCAAGCTCATCGGCTGGGGCCAGGGCGGCGTGGATCCCAAGATCATGGGCGTGGGCCCCGTGCCCGCTACCCGTCAAGCTCTGAAGAAGGCCGGCCTGACCATCGAGGACATGGACCTGGTGGAGGCCAACGAGGCCTTTGCCGCTCAGTCCATCGCCGTGGCCCGCGAGCTGCACTTTGACATGAGCAAGGTCAACGTCAACGGCGGCGCCATCGCTCTGGGTCACCCCGTGGGTGCCTCCGGCGCCCGGATCATCGTCACCCTGCTGCACGAGATGCAGAAGCGTCCCGAGGCCAAGCGCGGCCTGGCCACTCTGTGCATCGGCGGCGGCATGGGCGTTGCCACCATCTACGAGAAGTGCTGAACAGCCCAGCGGCTTAACGCAAACGAATAAAAATCTCCCCGGCAGCCAGTCTGCCGGGGAGATTTTTTACCCGCTTCGCCTGCATGGCGGCAGCAGCGGGGCCATATACTGGGTGCTGCAGGGCAGTGTGCGCCGGTAATGGACAATGCGGCGCGATACTGTACAACGAACGAGGGACTTATCGGGAGAAAAATGTTGATTTTCCGGGTTGACAGACGAGTCTAAACGTGATAAAGTACACGATACTGGGTCGCTGGGCCCTTGTGGGTGACGAAATGCCCCAAATGTTTACAAATTTTTCAAACTTTTTATGATATAATACCCTGGGAAGTGGGTTTGAGGCCCCGCACCTGACAGGAAGGGATGCGCCGGGCCCGACGATGAAAAAAGAATTTTTCCAAGTATCTAAAAAGGTAGTTTCTGCGGTAAAGGAGCGCAGTGTGCTATGTGGATGCCGTCTCTTGATCTGGCGGGGGGCCTGTGGGCCCGGGCGCGCCGGACTTTGTATACATTTTTTTTCCGGCTTAGCCGGTATGCACAGCGGTTCTGGCTGAGCCGCGCATATTTTCCCATACTGCTGACGGTGGCGGGGGCGTTTATGGCTGCGGGGCAGCCGGTCTATGGTGTGGTGGCCCTGGGCTGCATCGTCATCTGGCTGCTGGCCGCCTGCCCGGATCTGTTGGCTCCGGTGTGCCCGTTTTTCATGGCGTTTCTCATGTCCACCCAGTGCTACGGGCAGCTGTCGGACTTCTTGCCCTGCGCGGCCCTGGTGCCGCCGCTGGTGCTGGCGCTTCTGTGGCACTTTGCCGTGTGGCCGGTGACGCTTCGCCTGGGCCGCAGCGGCATGGGCCTGGCCCTGGTGTCCATCGCCACCCTGTTGGGCGGCTGCGACGTGATCACCCGGAAGCAGGCCGTGGAGCCTCTGTCCCTGTACTATACCCTGGGCCTGGGGGTGGGGATGCTGGTGCTGTATGTGTTGTTCCGCTCCCACCTGACAGAGAAGCGGACCTATGACCTGCACCGGCGGTTTGCCGGGATTTTCTGCGCCCTGGGCATGTGCATGGCTCTGGCGGTGCTGCTGGCCTATCTGAAGGCGTGGCTGGCAAACGGAGCCGTGGTCGGTGTGCTGTATCTGTCCTATCGGAACTTTGCCACATCCGTTCTGCTGACGGCGCTGCCTATGCCGTTTTATCTGAGCCTGAAGCACCGGGGCCATCTGGTCACCGGCGGGGTGATGGCTCTGGCCCTGGCACTGACGGGCAGCCGCAGCGCGCTGCTGTTCGGCGCGGTGATCCTGGCCCTGTGCGGCGTGTATCTGATGCGTCACGGCGTCATCAGCCGCCGGTGCCTGACGGCCCTGGCCGTGGCCGCCGGGATCGCTGTTCTGGCGGCGGGCCCCGTGGTGCTGCAATGGGTGCTCCACAGCCGTATGGGCGAGGACATCCAGGACAGCAACTCCGACCGGCTCCAGTTTCTGGCCCGGGCGGTGGATGATTTCCTGCGGCATCCGGTATTCGGCATCGGCCTGTGCAGCACCCGGAACGCCGATGTGTTCAGCGGCGTGGAGGGCAGCATGGTGTTCTACCACAACAGCGTGGCCCAGGTCATGGGCAGTATGGGCCTGGTGGGCATCGTAGCCTACGGACGGCTGCTCCACGACCGCATTGCTCTGCTGCGGGAGGGCGGCCGCGACCCGTTCATGCAGGCGCTGGCCGTGTCGTATCTGGGCATGGTGCTGATCTCCCTGTGCAATCCCGGCGAGTTCTGCCCCTTCCCCAACGCTGCCATGATGGTGATGCTGTTTGCTCAGGCGGAGGAGGCCGTGGGAGACGTGGCTGTCCCTGTGCGGCAGCTGCTGGTGCGTCATCTGGGCGCTCCCGCAGGGTTCCTGCAGTTTTGAAAACGTAGTTATAACATAGTAAGATGCGGTGCAGTCCCTTTTCGGAGACTGCACCGCATCTTACTTTACATGCTATTCGCCGTTGTCCAGCAGGTATTGCAGCCGCCGGAAGCTGCGCCGGGCCAGCAGAAAGCCCACAACCGCCAGCAGCAGGCACGCTGCTCCCAGCAGGAAGGTCCGGGCGTCCAGGGCCGCATGTTCGCATAGGAAGGAGAAAATGCGGTACGCCCCCATGACCAGCAGAATACCCAGCACCAGCAGGGCCACCAGCACGGTCATATCCGTGCACTCGTCGATCCGTTTCATATGCCCCTCCTCAGTCCGTTACCGTCACGTCCAGGCCGAACTCCTCCGGCAGGAACCGGGGGCACACGTTGCCGCTGGTGCAGATGGTGGAGGCGGCCAGCCGGGTGCCGATCTCGCAGGATTCGGCCAGCGTCTTGCCATAGGTCAGGCCGATGGTAGCTCCGGCAAAGAAGGCGTCTCCCGCGCCGGTGGTGTCCTTCACGTCCACCTTGCGGCCTGGACAGGCCCCCTGGTCCCCGTCACAGCTGGCGTACACGGCCCCCTGGGCCCCCATGGTAACGATCATCCGGGGAATGCGGGCGCTGCGGATCTTCAGGGCCAGGATCTTTTGCAGCTCCTCCGGGGTCTTTTCGCTGTAATCGTCGGAGAACAGAATGCCCATCTCCTGCTGGTTGCACACAAAGCAGCTGGTCTGCTGCAAGAAGTCCCGGCGCTCCACGGCAATGCTCATGTTGGACACCACGGCGTATACGTCCTTTTGGTACTTCCTGGCGTACTGGAACACCCGCTTGACGATCTCCTTGTCCATGTCGATCTCCAGGGCGATGCTGTCGGCGTCCCGGAAGATCTCGTCCCCCTTTTCGTCCAGCAGGGCGATCAGGGGCCGCAGGTCCGGGCGCTTGCTGATGGCGGCGCACACATCCCTCTGGTTGTCGAACACCGCCAGCCAGGTGCCCATGCCGTCGGGGGTGGGCAGTACATAGTCGGTGTTCACCTTGTGATTTTTCAGCTGGCGCACCACGTCGGAGCCCAGACCGGTGTCGTCCACCAGGCTCACAAACGTGGGACGCAGCTCCACGTTGGCGATGTCCTCCACCACGTTGCGGCTGACGCCGCCGGGGACCTGCTCCACCCGGCCCACATTGCGCCCGCCGGGGATATAGGTGGACGTGGGGTATCCCTTGATGTCCACAAAGACGGCGCCCAGCACCACGATTCCCATAAAAACGTCCTCCTGCGACTATATTTTCTTCATTATACCGCCTGGGGACCGTTTGGGCAAGCCCTTTCGGCGCATTTGTCTTGACGGGCCCCGGCCCCGGCGGCATAATAGAGGCAGCATACAAAAATTTTTCCCCTTTTCCGCGAAACCACCGGGATTTTTTGACGGGATGACAGGCAGAAGCAACTCGAAAGGAGAATGTCACCATGGAGGACCGCGACATCGTGACCCTGTACTGGCAGCGGGATGAGGAGGCCATCCGCCAGACGGACCGGCAGTATGGCCGGTATCTGTCGGCCATCGCCTTCCACATCCTGGCGGACCGGGAGGACAGCCGGGAGACCGTCAACGACACCTATCTGCGGGCATGGAGCTCCATGCCGCCCCACCGGCCCCGGGTGCTGTCCACCTATCTGGGCCATATCACCCGGCAGCTGTCCATCGACCGCTGGCGGGCCCGGGGCCGGGTGAAGCGGTCGGCCTACGCCGTGTCCCTGGAGGAGCTGGGGGACTGCGTATCCGGCCGGGACACGCCGGAGGAGGCCCTGGACCTGCGGGAGCTGGGCCGGGCCGTGGGCGACTATCTCCGGACGCTGCCGCTTCCCGCCCGCCGGGCGTTTCTCTGCCGCTATTATTATGCCGACTCCCTGGCGGAGACGGCCCGGGTCTGCGGCATCAGCGTACCGGCGGTCAAGAGTCAGCTGTACCGCACCCGCCAGGGGCTGCGGACATATCTGGAAAAGGAGGGCTTTGACGTATGAACCCGGAACAGCTCAGCGATGCCATGAATGAATTGCCCCAGGAGCTTTTGGAGGAGACCCAGGCCGCCCGGTCCCGGCGGAGGCCGCGATGGAAGCCGCTGGCCGCGGCGGCAGCGTGTCTGCTGCTGGCGGCGGGAGCCTGGGCGCTGGTAGGCCGCCCGGCGGAACCCGCCCCGGACCCCGGGGACCTGCCGGTGCTGACCATCGACAGGGACTACGGCGGCATGGGAGATTACCCGCTGTCGGCGGAGGAATTTGCCGCCTATGACGGCGGACCGTGGCGGGAGGGCATGGAGCTTGCCGCCCTGCCGGTGTTCCGCAACACCACCCGCATGGACGTGGCCAACGGCTTCCGCACCGGCGGCGGAGACTATGCGCAGCTGCGGCGGACCATGGAGCAGCTGGCGGCGGCGGCGGGGGCGGACGTGGCCCAGTCTGCCGTGGAGGTCCGGGTGCCGGACGAGACGGTGCAGGCCGCCATGGAGAATGCCTGGGCCGGGGAGACCTGGCAGTGCGGCGTGACGTTTGCCGTCAGAGGGGGTCCCACAGAGCTGGCGCTGACGTGGAAGGATGTCACCGTGACCGTGGGGGAGAGTGGAGAGCTGTGGGTGAAGCTTTCCCGGCCGGAGCTGGCGGCTCTGACCCCTGACGCCGCGGCGGCGTGGCTGCTGGAGCAGTACGGGGTCGTTTTCGGGGAGCAGACCCGGTATTTTATGGCCGCCCGGGACAGCGGCAGCTGTTCCCTGTATTTCTACCGGCCGGAGGAGGACCTGACCCAGGGCATCCTTCAGCGCAGCATCCTGAAAACGTGGGTCCGGCTGTCCGGCGGCAGCTGTGAGCTCCGGCTGTACCGGCCGGAGTTGTCCGACGCCAACACGGTGGGAGCTTATCCGCTGGTGACTGTGGACCAGGCCCGGCAGCGGCTGGCGGCGGGGCAGCACCTGTCTGCCTGGGAGCCCTTCCCGGGGGAGGACCGGGTCAAGCGGGTGGACCTGCAATACCTGGCCCGGCAGACGGACCGGTACTTCATGCCCTACTATGTGTTCTGGGTGGAATGTGACGACGGGGAGCAGGGCGTGTGCTATCGCCCCTATTACGTTCCGGCGGTGGCGGATGCCTATATTGCCGGCATGCCCCAAAGCCCCACCGGGGCGGCATAATGCGGCATATCGCCGGTTTCTGGGATATGGGCTGCTGGATACCCATGCGATTTTCACTCTGATACGGGCATTTTTCCCCAAATTGCAAGAAAGGCCCCCTGCTTTTGCCGCGTGAAAGCAGGGGGCCTTTGGCATATTTTTTACCGGCTGGCGGCATATAACTCTTTGGGCTTCGCCGTTTGCCGCTTTCGCGCGCCTCACATCGCCAGCGCGATCCACCTGATTTGTGACCCGTTGGCCCAGCACCGGGAGGAGCCGTTGGTCCGCAGGCGGAAGGAGCTGACGGTGATCTGGTCCGCCACGCAGGTGGTTGCCGCCGCTGCGGTGGTGTCGCCCGCTCCGCCGCCGCTGGAGTTGATGCACTGGGCAGCTGATTTGTTGGTCCGCACCCCCGGCACCAGACCGGAGGCGAAGTTGACTGCATATCCGCACACCACGTTATAGGTGGCCGTGCTGTCAAAGGTGGGGGCGTTCTCCACCCGCAGGAAGATCAGGGATGGCACGGTGCCCAGATTGTGGGTGACGGTCTCGTATACGGCGTTTGTTACCGTCTTTCCCAGCGTTACAGTGCCCTGGGCCATTTTCAGCGTACCGGTGACCTTTCCCCCGGCCACATACGCCGTCAGGCCCGCCAAGATGTCGCCCGCCGTGGCCGTGGCGTCTCCGGGATCCACTCCGCCGCCGGTGACGATGCCACCGATGGCCTCCGGGAAATCCTCGGCGGCAATGGTCGTTCCGCCGCCGGTCTTGCTGCGGATGGCGTCTGCAATGGCGCTCAGCAGAGCGCTTAGGGTGCTGTATTTTCCCATCAGTAGCTCGCCTCCATTGCCGCGCCGATGGCCGCCGTGATAGCGGCGCCGACCTGTGCCACCGTCTGGTAGCCCTTGCCTGTCACGGTGGATTCCACCTGTGCCGCCGTCTGGTACCCGCTGTCGTTGGTGATCTCGGAGGTCTTGGCAGGCACACGGGTGTTCAGCTTCCGCACATACACCAGACCGCTGGCCAGCATGGGCGTGACCTCATAGCTGGCGTTTCCGGTCAGTGCGGCGGAGTTGGCGGAGCTGCCGCCGGGGACGTCGCCAACAAACGTAATGCCTGCCGACACCGTGGTATACAGCTGTACCTCCGTGGCCGTGGTGTTCACCACCCGGAAGGGATTCACGTTGCCGTAGGTATACGGGATGAACACCCGGGCCTTGGCGCTGAGGGCCGTACCCAGCACCAGCGCCTTGTCGCACAGCAGCAGTTTGTAACTCTCGCTGCTGCCGCCGGTGGTCAGGTGTTCGTTGAGGTTTACCACCGTGTCCTGCAAATTGTCCACCGTCAGCTGATTGCCGGAATACCAGGTTTCCTCCGCCGGGTTCCGGCTGAGAAAGCCGGTGATAACGGCCTTGCCAATGGAGGTGTTGACGGCGCTCTGAACGGACAGCGTTCCCTTTATGCTCACCGTCGGGTCGTCCTCCACCGTCACGCCGTCCATGCGCAGGTTTTCAATGTCCAGCGGGATAATGACCCGTTTGGCGCTCTTGTTGACGACGTACAGCTGCTTGACCCGCAAGCTCCCCTTGCCGGACAGCCGCAGCGTGGGATTGGTCTCCCCGGATTTCTGAGTATGCCGCCAGCCGTCCACGCGGACGTCGAAGGTGCCGCCTGCGGCGCTGCTGGTGTAGATAATGGTCTTGGCGTCCGTCTCGATGTTCCGCAGGGTCAGCACGCCGGGCAGGGTAGCCTTGGTGGTGTACAGTGCGAAGCCGCCGATGCCATTGTTCAGCATCCGCACGTTTTCGATGGTGATGTTGGTGGCCGTGCCCAGATTGGGCTCCACGTCGATGCCGTACTGGGGCGCCGTGCGGTCGGTATAGGTGAAGTCGCAGTCCCGCACCACCACGCCGTCCGCCTCGATAATGGACAGGCCGTTGCGGCTGCATTTGTAGGTGCGGATCCGCTCCAGCGTCACGTTCTGAGAGATCTCCGCCATGGTCCCGTTGCCGCCTACGCACACGCCGTCGCCCCAGGTGTACCGGATATCCACATCGCTGACATGGACGTTGTGACTGTTGACGATGCGGATGCCGTGACCGCTCTCACCGGTGGTGGCCGTGTGGGACTCCCGGTCGCCGATGATGGTCAGCCCGCCCTCAACGGTGACGTTGTTCACGTTGTGGATGTTCAGCACGGCGTAGAAATCGTAGCCATTGGCGGTGAGCTGGAAGGTAGCGGCATCGAAAAGCAGCCGCTGCCCGCTGTGCACCGTCAGGGCGGCAAAGAAATTGTTGTCCGCCGTGGTCGCGCTGACCTTGTAGGTCCCGGTGGGGAATAACACGGCGGAGATGCCCCGTGTGCTGGCCGCATCCAGCGCCGCCTGGATGGCCGCCGTGTCGTCGGGGG
>FR884135.1:21351-37387 GCA_000435975.1 Oscillibacter sp. CAG:241
CGCCCTTAGCGCCGAAATCCCGGACGTTGAGCACATCCCGGTACTTTTTCCGCCACCCGGTAGGCTTGCCGTCTGCATCCACGGAGGATACCATGATCTGGTCATCCGCCGCCAGACCGGACAGGCCCATGGCGGCAGCTACGTTGGCCGCCGTCACGTCAGACAGCTGGTTCAGCTTGGCCATGACCTGGGCATACACGTCCTTTGCCGGTGCGGCGGGAGGACCGCCTGCCGTGGTGATCGCGTCCAGCACGCGAAAATCCGCGCCCCGGCTGGTGTGGACATCCCCGGCAAACAGACCGATCGACACCCATCCTGCCGTATTCTGCACGGGCAGCCCGGCAGAATTTCCGGTGAACACCACGTCCTGATGGGTGCCGTCCGGAAGCTGCACCCGCATGGTCTTTGTGTCAAACGATGCCCATTCCTCGTCCAGATCCCACAGCACCGTGTAGTCGCTGTTGCCGCAGACAATGGTCCCCGTTCCGCTGGCCCGCTTGTTCCTGATTGTAATTTTCAATTCAGGCATGTACATCATCTCCCTTCGCATATATCCACACACTGCCGGGAGTTATACACGGCGTTGCCTGTTTGCCTGCGGCGGAGCGGGCGTTTTTGCACAGCGGAGGGAGCGGCTGCTCATGCGTCATTTCCGACGAGCCCGTGTCCGGAAAAGCGAATTATTTGAACGCTGGAATACAAGCGGAGGTAAATTCCATGTATAACCAAAAAATATAGCGTATTATCACGCACCAACTCTTTTGAAATTCGACATAGAAAAACTTGCATTATCTGCCAGAATATGTTTTTATTTGTAGGAAATACAAAGTAGAGAATATGTCCTTGGAAAGAGAGGTGTGGAATAGATGGAAAACAGTGCCGTGGTGAATCAGACCGGCCCGCTTTGTCCGGTGGGTTCTGCCCTCAGGGTCCCGCCGTTAGGATACCGTATGGTAAAGCGGGCCTTTGATCTGACCGCGGCACTTATTTTATCGGTGCTGCTGGCAGTGCCTGCGGCCATACTGATGCTGCTGATCCGCCTGGATTCTCCGGGACCGGCAATTTTCCGCCAGGAGCGCCTGGGAAAAAACGGAAAGCCGTTTATGATCCTGAAGCTGCGCTCCATGCGGCTGGACGCGGAAAAGAATGGCCCCCGATGGGCGGAGCGGAACGACAGCCGCTGCACGCGTTTGGGCAGCTTTCTCCGCAGATCCCGGCTGGACGAACTGCCTCAGCTCTGGAATATTTTGCATGGAGAAATGAGCTTTGTGGGACCGCGTCCGGAGAGAGCGTATTTTTATGACCAATTTGAAAAGACGATACCCGGGTTTCGGAACCGTTTGGCTGTCATACCGGGGCTGACTGGCTTGGCGCAGGTCAACGGTGGGTACGATTTAAGTCCTGACCAGAAGATCGTCTTTGACATGAAATACATCGAAAACTGCTGCGTGGGGATGGACCTGTCCTGTATGCTGAAAACGGTAAGGCTGGTGTTTACCCACGAGGGCGCACGGTAAAGAAAATGAAGATTGCAATACTTGCAAACGACACGACGTATACATATAATCTGCGCGGCGCGCTGCTCCGGCGGCTCCTTGCCGCCGGCCACCGGGTGACCGTTATCAGCCAGCTGCGTGGGTTTTGTCCGGAGCTGGAGGCCATGGGCTGCACGCTTATCGGCATTGACAACGACCGCCACGGGAAAAATCCCCTTCAGGACGGAAGGCTCCTGCTGCGCTATCTGTCCATCCTGCGGCAGGAGCAGCCGGAGGCGGTGCTTTCCTTCAACATCAAGCCCAATATATACGGCGGCATGGCCTGCCGGCATCTGGGCATCCGGTTTCTGCCCAACGTCACCGGCCTGGGGACGGCCCTGGAATATCCGGGCCCGCTGCAGGCACTGACCTGTGCGCTGTACCGGATAGGCGTTTCCCGGGCAGACTGCATTTTCTTCCAGAATCGCTCCAATCAGGATTTCTTCGCATCGCGCCGTCTGATCTCCCCCGGTACCCGGAGCGTTCTGCTGCCCGGCTCCGGGGTGGACTTGGGCGCGTTTTCCCCGCTTCCGTATCCCCGGGGAGACACCGTTCATTTCTTGTTCGTGTCCCGGATCCTGAAGGAAAAGGGCATTGACCTCTATCTGCATGCGGCCAGAGCCATCCGCCGCACCCATCCGGAGGCCGTGTTCCACGTCTGCGGCTGCTGCGATGATCCGGCGTACCGGGCCGTTATGGAAAGCGCCGTCCAGGCAGGCGACATCGTGTATCACGGGGAGCAGCGGGATATGCGGCCGTTTTACGAAATGGCCTGCTGCGTCGTCCACCCGTCCTATTACCCGGAGGGTATGGCCAATGCCCTGCTGGAGGCCGCGGCCTGCGCCCGGCCCATCATCACCACAGACCGCAGCGGCTGCGCGGAAACCGTGGAGGACGGCCGGACCGGCCTTCTGATCCCCATCCGGGACCAGGATGCCCTGACGGCGGCGCTGGAGCGGTTTCTCTCCCTGTCCTGGGAACAGCGGTGTGACATGGGCCGGCTGGGCCGGGAAAAGATGGAGCGCGAGTTCGACCGCGCCATCGTGGCGGACCGCTATATGCAGGTTCTGTTTCCTCAGAAAACCATCACCAAGGAGCGTCAGGCCATTGGACTATAAAAAGATCATCCGCAGCCGGGCGGCCCGGGAAAACATCCTGCGGGCCCTGACCTTTATTCCCGACGAGGCCATGCTGCGCATCCAATACCGGATCAAGACCGGCCGGGCGCTGCACCTGAAGCATCCCACCCGCTTCACGGAAAAGCTGCAATGGTACAAGCTGTATTATCGGGACCCGGACATGCTCCGCTGCGTGGACAAGTATGAGGTGCGTGCATATCTCCGGGAGCGGGGCTTTCAGGACCTGCTGCCCCGGTGCTTCGGCGTATTTGATAGTCCCGACCAGCTGCCTGTGCCGCAGCTGCCGGACCGGTTTGTTTTGAAGGATACCCTGGGCAGCGGCGGAAACGCCGTCCTGCTTTGTCCCGATAAAGACCAGGCCGATTGGCGCGCCGTCCGGAAGACTGCCGCCGGCTGGTGTGCCACGCCGCTGGTCCGGGACGGCGGCCGGGAATGGCCGTACTACTCCGGAAAGCCGCACCGGATCCTGGCGGAGGAGTATTTGCAGCCGGCCGCCGGGCCGCTGACGGATTATAAGTTCTTTTGCTTCGGCGGCAAATGCGCCTTTGCCTATGTCTGCACCGGACGCCATAACGGCAGCGCGGTGGGAATACACATTGTGTCGCCGTCGTATGAGAAGCTGCCGGTCGTCCGGGTAGGCGATGAACCGTCGGACCGGCTGCCGGACCGGCCGGAGAACTTTGGGGAGATGGTCCGGCTGGCGGAGGCCATCAGCGCGCCGTTTCCCCATGTGCGGGTGGATCTGTACAATGTGGACGGGCTCATCCGGTTCGGCGAGCTGACTTTTTTCAATGCCAGCGGATACATGCTCTATGAGCCGGACTGCTTTGATAGGGAGATAGGGGACCGGTTTTCGCTTCCGCAGCGGAGAGAACGACCCGGGGGAGGGGCATCATGAGAGCGCTGCTGGCAACGCAATTTTCCATCGTGCCGCACGGCGGCCGGTACTATACCAAATCTGCCTTTGCCGCCATCCTGCGGCGGTATGGCGCGGCCTTTGGTCCGCTGACGCTCTGCGTCCCTGTGAAGCAGACCTGGTCCCCCCTGCTGGAGGACGTTACGGAGGCCGTTTCCCAGATGGTGCCCGTTTCCCGGAACGACAGCATCCTGCGCCGGCAGCGGCGAGAGATGACCCGCGCCATCCGGGAGAGTGACCTGGTCATCGTGCGCTGCCACTCCTTTGTGGCCTTTTGGGCCTCGGACCTGGCACACCGCCTGAAAAAGCCCGTGCTTGCCGAGGCGATGTCCTGCCCCTGGGACGCCATGTGGAACCACGGGCCCCTGGGTAAGCTCATCGCCCCCTATATGTTTCTGAAAATGCGCCGGGTCATGGCCCAGGCGGACTATGCGCTTTATGTGACGCAGGAATTTCTGCAGCGGCGTTACCCGTGCCGGAATCCCTGGATCGGCGCGTCCAATGTGGCGCTGCCTGCACCGTCGGAGGAGGTCCTGACCCGCCGACTGGCGCATATCGCGGCCCAGGACCCGTCCCGGGTGACGCTGATGACCTGTGCGGCGGTGAATGTTGCTCATAAGGGGCATCGATTTGTCATTCGTGCCATTCCGCAGCTCAACGCCATGGGTATCCGGGTGCGGTATTTCTGCGTGGGCCAGGGAGATCCCCATGTCCTGCAAAGCCTGGCAGCCCGGTGCGGCGTATCGGACCAGGTGGTCTTTACCGGTGCCCTGCCCCATGAGGAGATATTCTCCATGCTGGATACCTGTGATATTTATGTGCAGCCCAGTCTCCAGGAGGGGCTGCCCCGGGCGCTGATCGAGGCCATGAGCCGCGGCTGCCCCTGCATCGGTGCGCGGACTGCCGGCATCCCGGAGCTGCTGCCGGAGGAATGCCTGACCCCCAGAGGGTCCGCCGGGGCCATTGCCGGTGCGGTTTCCGCCATGCTCCGGAGCGATTTGTCCCGATACGCCTGCGAGAGCTACCGGACCGCCCTGGCCTATCAGGGCCCGGTGCTGGATGCCCGCAGAAACGCCTTTTTTGACCGGATCCGGCGGGAGGTTGCCTCCGCCAGCGGGGGAGAGTGCTCATGAATCAGCATCGCCGCATAGGTCTGACGGACGCCGCGTCCTTTCTTTTGGCCATTTATTATTTGTGGTATCAGCTTCCCTTTATGCGTGCGACGTTTCAGGCGGAGCGCTATAAGTACCTGTTTTTTGCCTGCTTTGCGGCAGGTATCCTGCTGCTGTGCGCCGCCCGGCTGGAGAACTGCCGGATGCGTGTGCGGCTGACCCTCCGGGTGTCTGTGCTGACGCCGGTGCTGCTCTATATGGCCGTTATGGCCGTGTGCTATCTTCTGCACGTCGGCGATGCCGCCCGGCATATCCGCGTCAGCTTTTCCTTTTGGGGCACGCTGCTGGTATACCGGCTGTTCTCCTTTGACCGCAGGGCCCAGGTACGCTTCGGGCGGTATCTGCTGTTCCTGTTCCTGCTGACGGCGCTGACATCCGCGGCCGCCGTACTGACGGACAGCTCCGCCGCCCGCGCCATCTCCAACGCCTCTCAGCGGCCGGAAGCCGTGGCCCGGGATTATGTGCTGATGCGCCGCAACGTCAGCGGCATCTATCTGTTCCAGGACCTGGTCATTTTTGCCCCGATATCGGTGCTGATGCTGCTCCAACGCAGAAAGCCCCTGATGAACGGGCTGATTCTGGGCTTCGTTTTTCTGGCGGTGATCAAGGCGTCGTTTACCATTCCCCTGTTCGTGCTGCTGGTAGTGTGCATTTTAACGGTTGTATCCCAGCGGCGGGGCGTTGGCCTGATGCTTCTGGCCGCAGGTGGCTTTTTCCTGCTGGCCTTTCCGCCGGATGAGCTGTTTTCCGCCCTGGCGGGCGCCATCGACAATCGTTATTTCAGCGCTCGCTTCGCGGAGCTGGCCCTGTTCCTCCGGCAGCGCAGCATCCGGGGCGACCTGCAGATCCGGCTGCAATGCTATCTGTATTCCCTGCGCTCCTTCGCCGCCCATCCGCTGGGGATCGGGCCGTGGTACAGCTATGTCGTCGGCGACCGGGGGATCGGCTATCATTCGGCCATTCTGGACGATATGGCCCGCTATGGGCTGGCTGCCCTGGCTTTTTACGGCGTATTCCTGGCGAAGTATTACCGGATGCTCAGGGAGCAATGGGCCAGGATCGGACTCCGGGCCGCAGCAGCCATCATTACGGCAGGATGGGCTCTCCTTCTGCTGCTGAATATCGCCTTCCGGGCGGCGGATGAGAGTATTTTTATGCTGTACATTCTTCCGGTCCTGCCGGATATCCTTTTACAGTCTCGTAAGAAAACGGAGTGAACGACATGCCTCGGGTACTACAGGTGCTGTCCTCCCTGCAAACGGGCGGCGGCGTCCAGGTCATGCTGAAAAATTACTATGCCCAGCTGGCGCCGCTGGCCTTCCAAACGGACTTTGTGGTCTGCGGCGCGGAGCGCGGAGGCCTGGAGCCCTGGTTCGAAGCACTGGGCGCAGGGATCCACCATATCCCGCCGCGGTCTGAGGACCCGGTGGGAAATCTCCGCGCCCTGCGGCGCATTCTGGCCGACGGACACTACGACGTGGTGCACTGCCACCAGGATTATCATGGCGCTGCGGCCATGGCCATGGCCAAGCGCTGCGGCGTCCCGGTGCGGATCATCCACAGCCACCAGGCCTATCCGCCGGAGAGCGCGCTGAAGCGGCTGCGGCGGAGGATCGAAAGCCCCCTGGTCATCCGCGACGCCACGGTGCTGGCTGCCTGCGGCGAATTGGCCGGTGCGTGGCTCTATGGACAGGATGCCGTGGACTCCGGACGGGTGGTCATCCTGCGCAACGCCATTGACACGGAGGCCTTTGCCTTTTCGCCGGAGGACCGCCTCCGCCTGCGCCGGGAGTTGTCCATTCCGCAGGAGGCCGCGGTCATCGGCCATGTGGGCCGGTTCACGGAGCAGAAAAACCACCGGCTTCTGCTGGATATTTTCGCGGAATTTCACCGGCGCAGGCCGGATTCCGTGCTTTTGCTGGCCGGAGACGGGCCGCTTCGCCCGGAGATAGAGCACCAGGCTGACCGGCTGGGCCTGGGGGACAGTCTGCGCTTTCTGGGCATGCGCACGGACGTGCCGCAGCTTCTGAGCGCCATGGACCTGTTTCTGCTGCCCTCCCGCTGGGAGGGGCTGGGCATCGTTGCCGTGGAGGCCCAGGCCAGTGGCCTGCCCTGTGTCTGTTCGCATAAAGTGCCCAGGGAGGTAAAGCTGACCGATCAGCTCCGCTTCCTGCCGGAGGAATCCTATACAGCTCCCGCCGCCTGGTGCGGCGTCATGGAGCAGGCGCTGTCCGTCGGGCGGCGGGATGGCCGCGACGCCGTCTGCGCCGGGGGCTACGACATCCGCCGCCAGGCAAGGCGGCTGGAGTCGCTGTACCTTCACGGGACGCTGCTGTCCCAAGAGCTTTGATGCATATGGAAAAACTTTCCGGGAAGAAAATTGCGAAAAATATGATGCTCTCCGTGCTGGCGCAGGCCGTCTCGGTGCTGGTGGGGTTCGTGCTGAACCTGATCGTGCCGAAGTTCATTCCGGAGAGCGACTACTCCCTTTGGCAGAGCTACCTGCTGTACTCCCAATATCTGGGCGTTCTCCACTTTGGCCTGATGGACGGTATCGTCCTGCGGTACGCCCGGTTTGACTATGACGAGCTGGACAAAGACATGGTGCGCTCCCAGTACCGGGTGATCATGGAGCTGGATCTGCTGCTGTCGGCGGGGCTTCTGGCCATAGGCTGCCTCCTGCTCCGGGGAGATAACCGTGTGCTATGCATCCTGCTGGCCTGCACCGTATGCATTGAGATCACCTTCAACTACATTTCCTTCACGTTTCAGATCACCAACCGCATCACCCACTATGTGGCCTATATTGCCGTTTACCGGGTGATCTACTGTCTGCTGGTGCTGGGCTGCCTGGCGGCGGGGCAGAGCTCTTATATCTGGTTCTGCCTGGTCTATCTGGCGGCGGATGTGGCCGTTATCCTGTTTTTCGGCCTGCGATACAGCCGCCGTCTGCTGGTTGGCTCCATGGTGCCCAGGGCGCGGCTGCTGCCGGAGCTGCGGACAACACTCTCTGCCGGCGTATGGCTGATGCTGTCGTCCTACGCGGCCAATTTTCTGGTGGGCTCCGGGAAAATGGTGATCCAGTGGCGATGGGGCCTGCTGGTTTTCGGCAAGGTCTCCCTGGCCTTCAGCCTGACCAGCTTTTTCCTGCAATTTGTAACGGCCATCAGCGTGGTGCTCTTTCCCTCCATCAAGCGAATGGAGCCGGACAAGCTCCCGGGCATGTATTGCCGGATCCGACAGGGGATTTCCCCGCTGCTGTTTGCGGCTATGCTGCTGTATTATCCCGGCTGTGTGCTGCTGCGCCTCTGGCTGCCGAAATACGAAGTCAGTGTGTCGTATCTGGGCATGCTGCTGCCGCTGATTATCTACACGTCCAAGGTCAGTCTGCTGACCAACAATTACCTGAAGGCTTATCAGCAGGAGCGGACCATGCTGCGCATCAACGCCTCCTGCGTTGCGGCGGGGCTGGCGCTGTTTGCTCTGGGGGCATGGGTGCTGAATAGTCTTACCGCTGTTTTGCTGCTGGTGCTGCTGTCTGTGATGCTGCGGTCCATGTTTTCGGAGGCCGCGGTCATGCGCATCATCCATGTGGACCTGCGCCGGGAATTCGTCATCGAATTTGCTCTGACGGCCGTGTTTCTGATCAGCACCTGCCTGCTCCCGTACTGGTGGGGCCTGGGGGTGTATGGGGCCGCCTTGGGCGGCTATCTGCTGGGCAAACGCAGGGATCTGCGGCAGCTGGCGCACACGCTGCGGCGAACATAGAAAGGAATGCTCATACATGAAAATTGCAATTGCCGGAATGGGCTATGTGGGGCTGTCTCAGGCAGTGCTGCTGGCTCAGCATAACTCCGTATGCGTGGTGGATGTGGCGGCGGAGAAGGTGGACATGCTCAACCGGGGCATTTCTCCCATCCAGGATAGCTATCTGGATGCGTATCTGAATAAGCCGCATCTGCGGCTTCGGGCTACTCTGGACCCGGAGGATGGCTATTCCGGGGCTGAATATGTGGTCATCGCCGTGCCCACCGATTTCAATCCGCGGGAAAATGCATTCGACACCGCCATGGTGGAATCGGTGATCCGCCAAGTGCTGCGCTATGCGCCGGAGGCCGTCATGGTCATTAAGAGCACGGTTCCCGTGGGCTTCACCCAGTCCATGCAGTCCAAATATCCGACCGGCCATATTCTGGTCAGTCCGGAATTCCTCCGGGAGGGGAAGGCTCTGTACGATAACCTCTATCCCAGCCGCATCATCGTGGGAACGGACCTTGCCGACCCTGTGCTGACGGAGCAGGCGCACGCTTTCGCCCGGCTTCTGCAGGAGGGGGCAGAGAAAAAGAACGTGGAGCTGCTGGTGACCGGCTGCGGCGAGGCCGAGACCATCAAGCTGTTTGCCAACACCTATCTGGCTCTGCGCATCGGCTTTTTCAACGAACTGGACACCTTCGCCGAGCTGCGCGGACTGGATACGGGCTCCATCATCCACGGGATCTGCCAGGATCCCCGGATCGGCCAGTATTACAACAACCCCTCCTTCGGCTACGGCGGCTACTGTCTGCCAAAGGATACCCGCCAGCTGCTGGCCAGCTGCCGGAAGACGCCCCAGACGCTGATCGGGGCCGCCGTGTCCTCCAACGGCTGCCGTAAAAGCTTCATCGCCCGGCAGATCTGCCGTCGGGTGGAGACGCTGGCCTCCCAGGAGAACAGCCAACCGGTGGTGGGGATCTATCGTCTGACCATGAAGTCCGGATCCGACAACTTCCGATGCAGCGCGATCTTCGACGTGATGGAGCAGCTGCGCCAGGCGGGTGTCCCGATGCTGCTGTATGAGCCGGCCCTGACTCCGGGCCAGACGGTAGACGGCTGCCGCCGGACGGATGACCTGGCGCAGTTCAAGTCCCTCTCATCCCTGATTGTCGCCAACCGGTTGGATGATGGGCTGTCTGACGTACAGGATAAAGTATACACCCGGGATATTTTCGGGAGGGACTGACATGAAAGCGCAAAACGTTTCCCTGGAAGGGAAAACGATCCTGGTTACCGGCGGGGCGGGCTTTATCGGCGCCCGGCTGTCCCAGCTGCTGCTGGAGCGGATCCATCCGGTACGGGTGGTGGTTCTGGATGAGCTGAACGACTATTATGACCCTCGGCTGAAGCATTGGCGGCTGGAGCAGCTCCGGCACACGGCAGACCGGTATGCCGCCCAGGGAAGCCGGTTTGCCTTCGTCCGCGGCTCCATAGCCGATGAGCACCTGGTGCGCCGGACCTTTGCCGACTACGCCCCTGCCGTGGTGATAAACCTGGCGGCTCAGGCCGGCGTGCGGTATTCCATCGACCACCCGGACGCCTATATTGAGAGCAACCTGGTCGGCTTTTTCCGGATACTGGAGGCCTGCCGCCACTCCCTTGACGGCGGCGGCCCCGGGGTGGAGCACCTGGTTTACGCCTCGTCCTCCTCCGTATACGGCAGCAACACCAAGCTGCCCTACAGCACGGAGGACAAGACCGATTCTCCGGTCAGCCTGTACGCGGCCACCAAGAAGTCCGATGAGCTGCTGGCCTGCGCCTATGCCGGGCTGTACCGGATCCCGGCCACCGGTCTGCGCTTCTTCACGGTATACGGTCCGGCCGGCCGTCCGGATATGGCATACTTCAAGTTCACCGACTGCCTGCGCCGGGGGGAGCGCATCCCTCTGTATAACTACGGCAGCTGCATGCGGGATTTCACCTATGTAGATGACATCGTGGAGGGGATCCTGCGGGTCATGACCTGTGCTCCGGCGGCTGCTTCCGCCCCGGAGGGCGCGTCTGCCCCTCACCGGGTCTATAACATCGGAAACAGCCAGCCTGTGAAGCTGCTGGATTTTGTCCGGACGCTCCAGCAGGAGCTGATCCGGGAGGAGCTGCTGCCGCAGGACCATGATCTTGCCGCCCACACGGAGCTTTTGCCCATGCAGCCGGGGGACGTGCTGGCTACCTATGCCGACACTTCACCGCTGGAGCGGGATTTCGGCTTTCGGCCGGCAACGCCGCTGCGTGAGGGTCTGCGGCGCTTTGCCCGGTGGTACCGGGCGTTTTACGGGCCCCAGAGCTGAGATAATAGCCGGACAAGACCGCCGGATATTATAAATTCACAAGAGAGAGGAGATCCACTATGTCAAAACCCCGGCAGCTTCACCGTGTGCTTTCGGTGCTGCTGTGCCAGTGCATAGGCAGGTATGCTGCCTGCCTATGCACTGGCCGCGGACTCGAAGGCTGCGGGATCCTCTGAGCTGACAAAGGGCAGCTCCATCGAGGGAACGGATTATTCCGTGACGTCGCTGAAGAATTACGCGATTGCCCCGGATATTTCCGAAAAGGTCATCATCACCAACAATGCCGCAGGCAACTCTCAGACGGTTGCCAACGTCATGGAGGTGAACACCGCAGGCGGCCGCGCCAAGATCGTGGCCGGTTACGGCAACCGCAACCCCAAGGAACAGGGCTGGACCCTGAAAACCACCACGGACCAGGCCCATGTCTATGAAAAAGAGACAGGGCTGAACGTGGTGGGCGGCGTCAACGCCTCCTGGTTCAACATCAACACCGGCGAGCCCTCCGGCTATCTGGTGATGAACGGCGTTGTCCACCACGACAATTCCAGCCGCGCGTTTATCGCCGCCTTTGACGACGGCTCGGTGAACGTGTTCCGGGAGGGCACCACCCTGGCCCAGGCCGAGGCGGATCAGAGCGCCAAGCAGGGCAAGACCGTGAAGATCCTGGAGGCCGTGGACGCACTGGTGGCCATGGTCTGGGACGGCAAGGTGGTGGTCACCGAATCCGGCAACAGCGGCTACTATCCCCGCAGCTGCGTGGGCATCAAAGCCGACGGCACCGTGGTGCTGTTCCAGGCCGACGGCACCATGGCTCCCCGCTCCGTGGGCTATACCGCGGCCGAGGAGGCCCGGATGATGGTGGCCCTGGGCTGCGTGGCGGCCATCCAGCTGGACGAGGGCGGCTCCTCCACCTACATCTCCCAGCGGGAGGGTGAGCAGGACGTCACCATGCGCAACACCCCTGCCGGCGGCAGCGAGCGCGGTATTTCCGGCACCATTCTGGTGGTATCCACCGTGGCGGCTTCCGGTGAGTTTGACCACGCTGCCGTTACCCCCAGCGATGAGTACTATACCCCCGGCTCCTCCGTCACCCTGACGGCGGACGCCATGGACTTCTCCGGTGCTCCCGCCAAGGCTCTGCCGGAGGACGTGAGCTTCACCGTCAGCGATGAGACCATGGGCACGGTGACCGCCGCCGCCGTAAACGGCAGCAGCGCCTCCGCCACCTTTGTTTCCTCCGGCAAGACCGGCGACGTGACGGTGAGCCTGGTCAGCGGCGGGCAGACCGTGGGCACCGCCGTGCTCCACATCCAGAACCCGGACAAGCTGGCCTTTACCTCCGGCGAGGTGAACCTGAACTACAACGAGGTCAGCGATCTGGGCTTCAAGGCTACCTACCAGACGGAGACCGTCCACCTGCAGGACAGTGACATCCAGTGGTCCGTTTCCGATCCGGACGCCGGCAGCTTCACCGGCAACCTGTTCACCGTTACCGGCAACGTGAAGTATTCCGGCAGCCCCACCGTCACCGCCGTGCGGGGCGACCTGACGGCCTCCGTCACCGTGAACATCGGCATGGAGCCCACCATGATCCTGGACGGCGGCGACGAGGACCCCTGGGACTATTCTACCATCGGCACCACCGTGGAGAGCTTTTCCGGCATGGCGGCCAACGCCGTGGCCACTTATCACTACCCGGGCCGCGGCGGCGTGGTGAAGGGCTCTGTAGTATCCGATACCGACGAGGCATACGCCGATATCGTCCGCTTCGGCCACAACGCCGTGAAGCTGGAGTATGACTGGACGAATATCAACGGCACCGACGGCGCCTGCCTGGGCCTGGGCGACAACCTGGCCATCGACGGCACCCCCACCGCTCTGGGCGTATGGGTCTACATTCCCGAGGGCGTTCCTGTCCCCTGGCTCCGTGCCCAGATCGCCACCAGCACCAACGGCGGCCAGAGCTGGACCAACGCCTATATCAACTTCAGCAGCGGCAGCGGCGCCTCCGGCGAGGGCCTGAAGACCGGCTGGCAGTATCTGGAGGCTGATCTGACCTCCTATGCCGGTGCGCTGATCCGGGTCAACAGCGGCATGCTGTTCCGGGCCATGGTCACCACCAGCGGCATCGGCTGGTATACCACCGACGGCACGAAGCTGGACAAGAGCGAGCTGAAGGGCTATATCCTGCTGGATAACCTGTGCGTGGTGTACGGCGCCAACAACCAGGATGTCACCGCTCCCGTGGTGAACTCCATCCAGCTGGTCAACGACGACGGCACCAAGACCGAGCTGGAAAACGGCGCGACCCTCAACTCCGGCAATCTTCGCTTCTTCGTTACCTACGACGACAGCGAGGAGACGGATCCCTACGCCACCGGCGTGGAGTCTGCCTACTTCTACTTCGACGGCACCTACCGGGGAAGGTATGACCGGGACAACCTGGGCAGCACCTCCGGCCTGATGCACTTCGGCAGCGGTCTGCACTCCATCACCTTCTACCTGAAGGACGGCTACGGCAACGTCACCCGCGAGACCCGGTATTTCACCGTGGCCGCGGAGGAGACGGACGTGCCCGGTGTGTCTCTGGACCTGCGGGGTGAGCCCACTGTGGGCAAGACCTGGCAGCTGGCACTGACCGCCACCGACCCGGCGTCCATCACCTCCCTCAGCGCCAATGTCTCCGTTTCCCGCAGCTATCCCGTCACCGGCGTCACCTTCCCGGAGGGCGTTACCGGTACGTATGACTATGACGCCGCCAAGGGCGTTGTGTCCGTGAGCATCACGGCCATCGACCACGCGGTATACACCGCCGGTGCCCTGGCTGTTATCGCCGTGGACATCCCCACCTCCGTTGCCGAGGGCAGCAGCGTCAACGTGCAGGTCACCAAGGGATCTTACGGCTGCAAGCAGACGGAGGGCCAGGGCATCAGCGACCCGAACCAGTACGCCACCGGCTTCACCACCCCCGTGACGAACCGGCCCATTGAGGCCATGTACCGCATCCAGGCGGACACTGCCGTGGTGGGCAGCACCGCCTCCGCCGCCGTCACCGTTATCCGGGACGGCAAGGCTGCCGCCGGTGTCCATGTGTACGCCAACGACGGGCTGCTGGGCGATACCGACGAGAACGGTCGGATCGACATCTCCAGCCTGACGGCCAGCCAGGGCAGCGTGAACCTGCGGGCTGCCGATGAAGCGGGCAACTGCTCCTATCAGATCACCCTGTTCAGCTATGACGCCGTGGGCGACGAAACCGGCGCTCCCTATAACGTCATCTACAACCTGGCCCCGTCCGCTGACGGCAAGACCATCACCTGGATGAGCAACCCCGCGCACAGCGGTGATCGGGCTGTGGCCCGGCTTTCCGCCAACGCCGACATGACCGGCGCTGTGGAGGTGGAGGGTACCAGCCGCCTGATCTCCTACTCCTCCAGCAAGCAGATCAACCGTGTCAACGGCGTGTCCCTGACGGGCCTTGAGGCCGGGGCCACCTACTATTACCAGGTGGGCGACGGCTCCGTCTGGTCCGACGTGCGCAGCTTCACGGTGCCTGCCGCCGAGAAGCAGACCCGGTTCTTCCTGCTGGCGGATATCCAGGAGGAGGCCGCTCTGGAGGGCATGGGCCGCATCGCCGGCTGCCTGGCCGGGCAGTATCACTTCGGCGTCCAGCTGGGCGACGCAGTGGATAACGTCCGCTACTACAACCAGTGGCAGGATGCCCTGTCCCTGTTCACCCTGGACGGCATCCGCGATACGGATATGATCCACGTCGTCGGCAACCACGAGGCCGACGACAGCGGCAACGGTGCCATCGCTGCCAGGAGCGTGTTCGGCGTTCCCGCCGCCTGGTACTCCGTGGAGCGGGGCGACGTGTACATCGCCGTGCTGAACCACACCTCCGATAAGGATACCATCCAGCAGTTTACCCAGTGGCTGGTGGAGGACGCGGCCAAGAGCACCTGCACCTGGAAGGTGCTGGTGACCCATGTGCCCGCTTACTACACCAACCCCACCGGCGGCGGTGAGACTTACGTGCAGTATCTGCCCGCAGCCTGCGACGCGGCGGGGATCGACTTCTATTTCTCCGGCAATGACCACAGCTATGCCCGCACCGCCCCCATGACCGGCGGTCAGGTGGACGAAAACGGCACGGTGTACTACATCTGCGGCTCCACCGGCGGCAAGTCCTACTCCATCGTGAACAATCCGGACTTCCACTTTGACGTGGCCACGCTGAACTTCGACAGCGTCTATGTGGACGTTACCGCCGACCGCTTCCAGGCCACCGTTACCGCTTATAACGTGGCCACCGACGGCACCAAGACCGTTCTGGACCAGTACACCAGGCGCGCGGTGCCGGTCTGCAAGAACGATGAGCACACCTACCTGTTTGACCTGGACACCAAGGAGCTTTTCTGCGACGTCTGCGGCCACACGGAGAACGCGGTGGACGAGAAGTTCTCCGGCTTTGTCCGCGAGCAGGAGAGCCGCCGTCTGATGTATCTGGTGGCCGGTGTGCCTCTGACCGGCCATATGCACTATGAGGATCGCTTCTACTTTGCCGACGATCAGGGCTATGCCTACGACGGTGCGTACAATATCTGCGGCGAGACCTGCCTGTTTGAGGGCGGTTTCTTTACCCGCAGCACCACCGCCGACGTGCGGGCAGCCGGCCGTTCCGGTACGAATGTGGACTTCATCCTCTATGGAGACGGTCTGTTCAAGTTCATGGGCACCGGCGAAAACTATCCCCTGTCCCGGGTTTGGAACAGCCCATGGTACAGCTACCGCAACTATGTCAGGAGGCTGTATGTGGACAGCGGCATCACGAATCTGGACCGCTGGTTCGCCTATTCCAGCCGGAACCTGACGGAGGTCACCTTCGCCGAGGGCAGCCGGATCACCCGGATCGACCAGAACGCCTTTGCCCGCTGCTCCAGCCTCCGGACGCTTCGGCTGCCGGAGACCGTGACCTATATCGGTTACGATGCCTTCACGGACTGCACGTCGCTGAGGGAGCTCTATCTGCCGGACGGCGTCAACGCCATTATGCCCAATGCCTTCACCCGGGACATCGCCCTGGTGCTGAGCGTGGGATACGGCAGCTATGCCAAGGATTGGGCTGCGTCCCGCGGCATCGCCTACACGGAGCGTGAGCCGGCCGTGGTGG
>FR884136.1:0-223 GCA_000435975.1 Oscillibacter sp. CAG:241
GCAGGGACAGAAGCCCGGGCATGACCTCCCGGCGCAGCCGGTTCCGGCCCAGGGAGGTGTCCCGGTTTGTCTCGTCCTCCACGTGGGACAGGCCGTGGGTTTTCAGGTATGTCTCGATGTCGTCCCGGGACGTTTCCAGCAGGGGGCGGACGATGCGCCCCCGCACCGGCGGAATGCCCGCCAGCCCCTGCATGCCCGTACCCCGGACCAGGTTCAGCAGCAC
>FR884136.1:252-5926 GCA_000435975.1 Oscillibacter sp. CAG:241
CAGCACCGTCTCCGCCTGGTCGGCGGCATGGTGGGCGGTGGCAATGCGCTGAGCGCCCAGGCTGTCCGCTGTGCGGCGGAAAAAGTCGTACCGGGCCATGCGTCCGGCCTCCTCCAGGCCGACACCCCGCTGCCGGGCCAAGGCGGGCACGTCCGCCCGCTCCACCGTCAGGGGAACGTCCAGCTCCCGGCACAGCTGCCGGACAAAGGCCACGTCCCGGCCTGCCGTGGGCCGCTGGCCGTGGTCCAGATGGGCCGCCGCCACGGAAAAATCCCGGGGCATGGTGGCCAGATAGTGCAGCAGGCACACGGAGTCCCGCCCTCCGGACACGGCCACCAGCATGGTGCCGCCGGAGGGGGGCAGCATGCCCCACCGCTCCATAAACGGACGCAGGTCCATTATCCTTCCTCCTGATAGCGGTTTTCCAGGGTGCCGAAGGAGGTGTATTCCGGCAGCCACCGCAGCTCCACCTTGCCGGTCTCGCCGTGGCGGTTTTTGGCCACGATGCACTCGGCGATGTTGCGCTTTTCGGAATCGCTGTTGTAATAATCGTCCCGGTACAGGAACATAACGATGTCGGCGTCCTGCTCGATGGCGCCGGATTCGCGGAGGTCCGACAGCATGGGCCGCTTGTCGTCCCGCTTTTCATTGGCACGGGACAGCTGGGACAGACACAGCACCGGCACCTGCAGCTCTTTAGCCATGATCTTCAGCATACGGCTGATGTCCGACACCGCCTGCTGGCGGTTTTCGCCGCTGTAGCCCTTGCCCCCGGCGGAGGTCATCAGTTGCAGATAGTCGATGACCACCAGGCCCAGATCGTCCAGACGGCGGCACTTGGCGTTCATATCCGCCACCGTCAGCAGGGGGTTGTCGTCGATGCGGATGTCCAGCCGGCTGAGGGTAGACGCGCCCTCGGCAATGCGGACCCAGTCGCTCTCCCGCAGGTTACCGGTAACCAGACGGGTATTGTCGATGAGGCCCTCCCCGGCCAGGAGCCGGGTCACCAGCTGCTCCCGGGACATTTCCAGAGAGAACACGGCCACAGTCTTCTGGGATGCCTTGGCGGCGTTCACCGCCACATTCAGCGCCATACTGGTTTTGCCCATACCGGGACGGGCAGCCAGCAGCAGTAGGTCCGACTTATTCAGGCCGTTGATCTTCCGGTCCACGTCGGAAAAGCCGGTGGTCAGCCCCGGCATAGTCTCTCCGCCGGCGGCGGTAAGCTCTCCCAGCCGCTCCAGGACGGATTGCAGCACCACGCTGATGGGCACCATGTTCTGGGCGCTGCGGCCCCGGCGGATGGCATAGATCTTCTGCTCCGCCGCCTCCAGAACCTTGGACGCCTCCCCGGCGCCCTCCTGGACCATGGCGGTGATGTCCGACGCGGCGGCGGCCACCGCCCGCAGCAGGGCCTTTTCCCGGACGATCCGGACATATTCCATGACGTTGGCGCTGGTGGGGGTCACCTCCATCAGCTGGACCAGATAGCTCCGGGTGTCGTCGGTGGACAGGCCCGCCCGCTCCATCTCTCCCGCCACGGTAACGCCGTCGATGGGCTTGGAGTAGACGAACATGGAATAGATGGTCTCGAAGATCTCCCGATTCCGGCGCAGATAGAAGTCCTCCGGCTGGAGCTTATCCATCACGTCCTTCACGCAGTCGGCGTCGATGAGCATAGAGCCCAGCACCGCCTGCTCCGCCTCCGGAGAGTGGGGCATCTGGCGAATCAGCAATTCATCCGTGGGCATGAGAATCCGCTCCTTTCCATAAGCTGTAAGGGTTTTTTGCTTTACTTGGCCTCGCAGACCAGAACGTTCACCAGGCCGCTGATCTCATAGCCCAGCTTGGCCTTGACCTGGTAGCCGCCGAAGGACTTGATGGCGTCGGGCAGCACCAGCTTCTTGCTGTCCAGCTCCAGGCCGAACTGCTCCTTCAGCGCGGCGGAGATCTCCTTGGTGGTGACGGAGCCGAACAGCTTGCCGCCCTCGCCGCCCTTGCAGGGGATCTTCACCTGAATGCCCTTGAGCTGTTCGGCAATAGCCTGAGCCGCGGCCTTTGCCTCGGCATCGGCCTTGGCCTTGGCCTTTTCCTGCAGGCGCATGGTGTTCATGGCGTCGGCGGTGGCGGGAATGGCGTCGCCCTTGGGCAGCAGGAAGTTGCGGGCATAGCCCTCGGCCACCTCGATCATCTGGCCCTTCTTGCCCTTGCCGCGGATATCCTTCTGTAAGATCACTTTCATGATTGGTTCCTCCTATTTGCTATATTACTTTTCAAAATACTCGTCAATGGCCCGCAGGAGAGCCGTGCGGGCAACGGCAATGTTCGGAGTGTTCAGCTGGCCCCCTGCGGTAGTGGAATTGCCGCCGCCGCCCAGAGCCTCCACAATGACCTGCACGTTGACCTCGCCCAGAGAGCGGGCGGAAATGTACACCCCCTGGTCCTTGGGATACAGGACAAAGGAGGCCCGGATACCCTTGAGGGTCAGCAGCTCGTCGGCGGCCTTGGCGGCCGTCACCCGGTCGCAGGTGGTGTCCAGGGCCGCAATGGCCAGATCCCCGCGGTACAGCTGGGCCTGCCGGATAATGTCGTACCGGGCGATCATGGATTTCAGGTCCCCCTGGAACATCCGCTGCACGTCGGAGGTATCGGCCCCGGCCCGGCGCAGATAGGCCGCCGCCTCAAAGGTGCGGCCGCCGGTGCGGTTGGTGAAATTCTTGGTATCCAGCACGATACCGGCCAGCAGGGCCTCCGCCTCGCACTTGAGGATGTCCCCGGGCTCCACCAGGTATTGCAGCAGCTCCGTCACCAGCTCCGAGGCGGAGGAGGCATAGGGCTCGTGATAATTCAGAGCCATTTTTTCGATATAGCTGCTGCCCCGGCGGTGGTGGTCGATGACCGCCACCCGGTTGCAGGTCTCCAGCAGCTGCTCGGACTCCACGCTGCCGGGGCGGTTGGTGTCCACCACCACCAGCAGGGTGCCGGGCTGGACCTTCAGAAAGGCCTCGCTGCCGGTGATAAAGGCCCCGTGATACTCCGGCTGGCCCGCCAGCTTGCGCAGCATAGGGTGAACGGCATTGTTTTCCGTGTCAATGACGATCTGGCACTTTCTGCCCCGCTTGCGGGCAATGCAGCACACGCCCGCCGCCGCGCCCAGGGAATCCATATCCGCATAGCTGTGGCCCATGACGTACACCTGACGGGCGTCGTCCATCAGCTCGCCCAGGGCGTTGGCCATGACCCGGGATTTCACCTTGGTGCGTTTTTCCGTGGTCTTGGCCCGGCCGCCGTAAAACTGGAAGTTCATCCGGTCCTTTACCACCGCCTGGTCGCCGCCGCGGCTCAGGGCCATCTCCAGGGCCATAGACGCATTTTTGAACAGGGCGTCGAAGCTGTCGGCATCCCGGCCCACGCCGATGGACAGAGTGGCCGCCACGCCGCCTGCCGCCACCTCCCGGACGGTATCCAGCACGGCGAACCGGTGCTGGGCATAGTCGGAATAGCTGCGCTCCTCGAATACGAACAGATACCGGTCCCGGTCATAGTGGAGCATCAGGCCGTCGGCTCCGGCGGACCACTGGTCCAGCTTTTCCTCCAGCTGAGCCAGCACGGCGGAGCGCTTGCTCTCGGGGCAAGCCTTCATCAGATCCTCATAATTGTCCACCATCAGGATGGCCACCACAGGCCGGGTCATCTGCAGGGTCTGGCGCAGCTGCTCGGAATCGGTAACGTCCATCCAATAGGTCGTGGCCATAGTGGAGGGGGTGTCCGGAGTGGGGCGGGTCAGGCCGCCGTACACCCGATAGATCCGGTGGTTCCACACCACGTTCTCCGGGCACTCGTTTTTTCCCTCCAGCAGCCAACGGACGGAAAACGATGGAACCACGGCGTTGAGATGGGCGTCGAACACGCCCTCCTTCTGCTCCGTCAGCTCCAGAAAGCCGTCGTTGCACCACACCACGGCCTGGGTGTCCGCATCGAACACCATCATAGGCAGCGGGGCAAACAGCATGTTGCTGGACCGGGCGGAATCCATGCCGCCGGTGAAGCGGTCCATATACTGGCGCATACTCTGCTGCACGGAGCGGCTGCGCCGCCGGGCGATGATCAGCAGCAGCACCGCCGCTGCCCCCTCGCCGATGGCCAGGCGCACATCAAAGGGGATAGCCGCCAGGGCAAACAGCACCAGGCAGATAAAATACAGGGTGACATTGGTACGCAGGACGTTGGTGAGCTTTTTGTTCAAGGGTGTTCCCTCCCTCAGGCATACAGGCCCATTTTACATTGATTCCTCATTATACCATAGAATCTCCCGGTCCACAATGGATTTTCGGGGGAATTTTCACCGGCTGGGTGCAAAAGGGCCGACACTTTGTTCCAGGCGTTTTCCGCCCAGGTACACAGCCTCGGGCTCCAGCTCACCGCCGCAGATCACAAAATCCGCCGCTCGCCCGTCGGCTATGGCGCCGGTTTCGCTTTCCCGGCCGATCACCCGGGCAGGCAGAGCCGTGGCCGCCCAGACGGCCTGCTCCCGAGGAATGGCGAAGGATACGGCCCGGCGCATGCACTGATACAGGTCGGCGGCGCTGCGGGCAATGTGGCCGATACAGGTCGGCGGCGCTTCCGGCAATGGCGCCGCCGGTCAGCCGGGCCACCCCGCCGGACAGAAGGATCTCCTGGCCGCCCAGGGAGTAGGACCCGTCGGCCATACCGCAGCAGCGCAGGGCGTCAGAGATGAGGCAGATGCGCCCCGGGAACAGTCGAAAAGCCATCCGCACAGCGCTGGGATGGACGTGGATACCGTCGCAGATCAGCTCCGCCGTGACGTTCTCCCGCTCCGATGCGGCCCCAATGGGGCCGGGATGGCGGTGGTGAATGCCGGACATGGCGTTGAACAGGTGGGTCAGATGGGTGGCTCCCGCATCAAACACGGCGGCAGCCTGGTCGTATCCGGCGGCGGTGTGGGCCACGGACACCCGGCATTTTTCCGACGCACGGCGGGTAAACTCCACCGCCCCCGGCAGCTCCGGGGCCACGTCCACAATGCGCAGCAGTCCCTCCGCCGCGTCATACAGCCGCAAAAACCTGTCCCAGTCCGGAAGACGCAGATATGCCGGATTCTGGGAGCCTCGTTTCTCCCGGGAGAGAAACGGCCCCTCCATCTGAATGCCCATCAGTCGGGCCCCGTCCGCAAGGCCCTCCCGGCGCAGCCGCGCCGCAGCGTGAAAGGCCTTATCCAGTGCGTCATAGGGCAGGGTCATGGAGGCCGGAGCGAAGGAGGTGACGCCCCGCCGGGCCAGATACCGGGCCATACGCACCAGGCCCGCATAGTCCCCGTCGGAGAAGTCCGCACCGGCGCAGCCGTGAACGTGGATATCCACCAGCCCCGGGATCACCAGCGCCCCGTCCAGATCCTCCGCCGGGCCCGGGACATCCTCCAGCACATGGGCAAACCGCCCGTTTTCCACAGAGAAGCCTCCCCGGACGAACCGTCCGTCCGCAAAAATCCAACCGTTTTCGTACCGCATATCACGCACCTCCCGCGGGCCGGCCGCGGCCCTCATTTTTCATAGCATACACCATCTCCCGGTCGGAATGCAACCGTCTTTCCGGCCGCAGATCCCGCAATCGGAATTATGTAGGTTTGTCAAACATATTGGACAGAGAACTCCGC
>FR884137.1 GCA_000435975.1 Oscillibacter sp. CAG:241
GCGGAGTTCTCTGTCCAATATGTTTGACAAACCTACAGGGTAAAAAGAACGCCGCTGTCGTACAATGGCTCGCTTCCGAACAGGGACAGGCCCTGTTCGGCGACGCCGACGTCCACGACGTATTCTTCCTGGTAGACCCCCAGGATATCACTCAGCAGCTCCGGCTCAGTAACTATGACGCCGCCATCCTCTGCCCCGACCAGCAGACATTGCAGCAGCTGGGCGGCTATGAGTCGATCCCCCTTTTCCGGGACGCCGTCATATTCGTACACGGTGACATTGGGCAGCCCAGGGGCGACTATGACCTGACCGCCGACGCCATCCGGCAGATATACGCAGGCAGCGGCGCGCTGTTCTGGGATCAGGAGCAGCGCCAGGCCCTGATCCCGGCCTACGGCTACAGCGATGACGCGGACGTCCCCGTCTGGCAGCAGCTGTCGATGCTGTTCGGCATTACTGCCGGTGCGCCGGATATTGTCCCGGTGGGAGAGTATGGCAACCCCGTGGCCGCCGTGGCTTATTCCGACCGGGTGGGAGCGCCGCTGTTTCCCTGCTATTACCAGTATCTGCACGGAGATGCGGGGCTCAACGGGTCGGTGATCTCTGTGGATGGCGTGCTGCCCACAGATGAGACGCTGGAGGACGGGACGTATCCGTTTACCCTGTCCTATTACGGCATGTACAGCGCCATCCCGCCCGCGGCGAAAAAGCTGCTGCCGGAGATATTCCGGGGCATGCAGGCAAGCAGTGCCCGGTAAAAAGCCAACCCATACGGGGCGCGACGCTACCAAGGAGGCCACTGGCATCAAGCACGAGATTTCAATCCACGCGCCCCATACGGGGCGCGACATGTTGCGCTCCTGGTTGGCCTGCATCTGGCGCAGATTTCAATCCACGCGCCCCATACGGGGCGCGACTATAACTAGGATTTCCTATCTCTCCCATCTCAAAATATTTCAATCCACGCGCCCCATACGGGGCGCGACATACGACCGGGCCGGGCCCCGGAATCTGAACAATATTTCAATCCACGCGCCCCATACGGGGCGCGA
>FR884138.1 GCA_000435975.1 Oscillibacter sp. CAG:241
CCCGCTCCAACGTCACGCCGGTGATCCGCACCACCCAGGTGTCCGACAGCGTCATCATCTCCATGGTAGAGCACGGCCTGGGCGTCAGCGTTCTGTCGGAGCTGGTTCTGAAGGGCCGCCGGGACGATGTGCAGGCGGTGCCCCTGGCCCCCCCGGGCCAACGCCCCCTTGGGCTTTTGGCTGGACCCGCCGGCCTACCGCCAGCTGGGCATTCTGGTGCGGGACCGGAAGGACCTGCGCCCTGCTGCCCGCCGCTTCATCACCGAGGCGCGTGAAATCATCGATCAGATCAAATAGGAGAACCCATATGCTATCATTTACCCCCCTGACCATTGAACACCATGCCCTGCTGCGCCGCTACTACGACGGGTGCGACTATCACCTGTGTGAATATTCCACCGGAACAAAGCTCATGTGGAGCCTGTACCTGCGGCCCTCCTTCGCCCAGGAGGCGGGATGCCTCATTGTCCGCAACCGGGTGGACGGCGAGTGGGTATTCGACTTTCCGGTGCCGGGCCCCGGCGGCGACGTGGATGCCGCCCTGACGGCCATTGAGGAATACTGCACCGAGACGGGAACGCCGCCGGTGATCTCCGTGGTGCCGGAGGAGAAGGCCCCGGAGCTGCTGCTGCGCTGGCCCCGGTTCCGGCTGACCAACGAGCGCAACTGGAAGGATTACCTGTACCGGGCGGAGGATATGGCCGCCTTTGCCGGGCGGAAATACAGCGGCCAGCGCAACCACATCAACAAGTTCCGCAAGGAGTATCCCGATGCCCGGTTCGTGGTCCTTACCGGGGAGGACATGCCCCTCATCGAGGACTTCTGGGGGGACTATGAGCAGGAGTTCCAGAAAACCAGCTTCAACGCCAAGCGGGAGCTGACCTATGCCAAGGCCCTGGCCCGGCTGCTGCCGGAGGGCTGGCTGCTGGGCGGCGGCCTGCTGTCGGAGGGTCGGCTGGTGGCCATGAGCCTGGCGGAAAAGTGCGGCGACACCCTGATCATCCATGTGGAAAAGGCCCTGTATTCCCACCAGGGGGCATATCCCGCCCTGGTCCAGGCCTTTGCCGCCCACTTCGGCGGCGACTGCACCTACATCAACCGGGAGGACGACGCCGGGGACCAGGGCCTGCGGACGTCCAAGCTGCAATACCTGCCGGTGCGTCTGGCGGGGAAGCTGCGGTTCGAGGTCCGCTGCGAGGCCGACCGTCTGCGGGAGATCCCCACCCTCACCACGCCGCGCCTGACCTTGACGCCGCTGGAGGACCGGGACGAGGCGGCGTACAACGCCCTTTGCCTGGACGACGACCGCAACCGCTGGTGGGGGTACGACTTCCGCCAGGATCTGAAGGGGGAGCTGACGGAGGATTACTTCCTGTCCGTGGCCCGGCACGACTTTGCCGCCCGTCAGGCGGTGAATTTCGCCGTCCGGCTGGACGGACACCTTATCGGCGAGGCGGTGCTGTACCGGTTCGACTGGCGGGGCGGCGCGGAGCTGGGCTGCCGCATCGACCGGGCCTACGCCGGTCACGGCTACGGCACCGAGGCCTTCACCGCGGCGGCGGAGTGGGCCCTGTTCGGCCTGACCCTGGCTAAGGTAAAGGCCAAGTGCTATAAGGAGAACACCGCATCGTATAAAATGCTCTCCTCCTGCATGCGTCCGGCAGGGGAGGACGACACGTTCTTCTACTTTGAAAAGCTGGTATAATTCGCATAAAAGCCAAGCAGCGGAGGCCCTGTCGGGTCTCCGCTGCTTGAGCCTGTCAAGAAAGTAGGATTGCCTCCGTCTTCGGAAAGGAAGATAGTTACGAAAGAAACCCATCAGGGGTGTCTTTCGTTTTCAATCACCGCATTTTCAGAACTTTCATGAAAGTTTTGAAAATGCTTTTCAGCTTGTCAAAAAGGGGCGGCGCCCTTTTTTGACAAGCTGAAGGTCATTCTGCGAAAATTTCTCCCGCCAGGCTCCCCTGTCGGGTCTCCGCTGCTTGCAGTACAGGCAGTTTACTTGACGCAGATGGTCTCGATCTCCACCAGCGCGCCCCGGGGCAGAGCGCCCACTTCCACGGCGCTGCGGGCGGGGTACTGGCCCTCGGTGAAGAACTCGGCATACACCGCGTTCATGGCGGCGAAGTCGCTCATGTGCTGCAGGAACACGGTGGTCTTGACCACATTGTCCATGGTCAGGCCGGCGGCCTCCACAATGGCCTTGATGTTGCGGAACACCTGGCGGGTCTGCTCCTGGATGCCGCCGGGAACGAACTCGCCGGTCTTGGGGTCGAAGGGCACCTGGCCGCTGGTGACCAGGAAGCTGCCGCAGTCGATGGCCTGGGAATAGGGGCCGATGGCGGCGGGAGCATTGGTGGTGGCGATGATCTTCTTCATAACAGGACTTCCTCCTTATATAGTATCCTCTAAAGCAGCGGGCCTTTCGGCCCAACCCTGTTATATCACACTTTTTGCCGTTTGGCAACAGCGGAACCGGGTTATTCTCCGCCGAAGCACAGCCGCACGGCCCAGGCGGCGGCAATGAAGGCTGCCAGGTCCGCCGTCAGGGCGGCGGGAATGGTATAGCGGGTGCGGCGGATGCCTGCCGCGCCGAAATACACCGCCACGGTGTAAAACGTGGTCTCCGAGCAGCCCAGCATCACCGCCGCCGTGCGGCCCACGGCGGAATCCGGGCCGTACTGCTCCATCAGCTGGCTGCCCACGGCCAGGGCTCCGGACCCGCTGACTGGCCGCACCAGCAGCAGGGCCGCCGTCTCCGGCGGGATGCCCAACGCATCCAGCACCGGCGACAGCACTGCCGCCAGAGCGTCCATGGCTCCGGAGGCCCGCAGCATATACACCGCCGTCAGCAGCGCTGCCAAAGCCGGAAGGATTCTGATCACCACCGACAGGCCCTCTCCGGCTCCCTGGGTCAGGGCGCTGAACACGTCCACCCTCTGCCGCAGGGCGTACAGGGCTGCCCCTGCCAGAAGGCATGGGGTCACGAATGCCGTGGGGTCCATGTCAGCTCCTCCATACCCGGCTCAGCAGCCGGGCCGTCAGCAGTCCCGCCGTCACGGAGATGGCCGACGACAGCCACACCGCCGGCAGGATGTCGAAGGGCGTCCAGCACCCGCAGGCGGCCCGGACGCCGGCTACCGTGGTGGGCAGCAGCTGCAGGGATGCCGTGTTCAGCACCACCAGGCGGCACAGCTCGTCGTCGGCCACGCCGTTCTGCCCCCTTGCCATGCGCCGGGCCGCCCGGATGCCCAGGGGTGTGGCGGCATTGCCCAGGCCCAGCAGATTGGCGGACACGTTGGCCGACACTGCCGCCAGAGTCTCCGGGTCCCGGCTGGCCCGGGGCAGCAACCGCCCCAGGGCAGGACGCAGGGCCGCTGCCAGCTTCCGGCTCAGACCGCAGCGGCTCATAAGCTCCATAACGCCGCTCCACAGACACAGCACCCCCGCCATGGCGATGCATAGCTCCACCGCTGCCCCGGCCCCCTCTAAGGCGGCCGCACTCACGGCGTTCATGGTGCCGTTGACGGCGGCAAACACCAGCGATACCGTTACCATTCCCGTCCAGATCCAGGCCATTGCCATGTCCCGTCCCCCTTTCCTGCCATATATATGCGTGAAAGGGCGGGGGAGATGCATGAATATTTTGCAAAAAATGGAACAACACTTGTTGACTTGACGCGATACTTGCCGTATAATGGATAAGCACGATGCATCATGCGAAAGAGGGTCAATTCGATACAGGGGGGATGGCATTGTGAAATCGACGGGTATTGTAAGAAAGGTGGACGAGCTGGGCCGGATCGTGCTGCCGGTGGAGCTGCGGCGCACCATGGACATCGTGGAAAAGGATGCGCTGGAGATCTATGTGGACGGCAATTCCATTGTCCTGCGGAAATATCGTCCCAGCTGTATTTTCTGCGACAGCACCAAGGATGTGCGTACCTTCCGGGGCCGCAACGTCTGTCCCCGTTGTCTGCGGGAGCTCCGCGAACGGGTGTGAAATGACATAAATGCAGCAAAAAGCAGGCCGTGGGGCCTGCTTTTTCAGCTTTTTCCCTTCAGCCGGTCCAGGAGGCGGCGGAGGGGATTTTTTTTGCCCTCCGCCGCGGCGGCCGGAGGGGAGGCCAATGCACTCCGGACCCGGGCCAGAGCGGCCCCGGCCCCGGGAACGTTTGCCTGCTTGCCTTTTTCATACAGGTCCGCCGCCTGACGCAGGTCCTGACGGACGCCTGCGCCCCGCTCATACAGCCGCCCCAGGCGGCACAGAGCCAGACCGTTTCCCCGCTCTGCCGCCTGACGGTACAGGTTGGCGGCCACGGCGGGGTCCTGCGCCACGCCGCTGCCGGTCTCATAGCAGATGCCCAGCCGCACCATGGCCTCCGCGTGTCCCTGCTGGGCGGCCTGCTGGTACATGTACACGGCGTATTTGGGCTTTTTCTCCACACCGTCGCCGGTCTCGTAGCAGGTGCCCAGCAGATACTGGGCCCGGGGCATTCCCACTGCGGCGGGCCGCTTCAGCAGAAGGGCGGCCTCCTGGTGGGCGTGGGGGTCCTTTCGCCGCCGCAGCAGCGCCGCCAGACAGTACTGGCCCTCCGGGTCCCCCAGGTCCGCGGACCGGCGGTACAGAGTCTCCGCCTGCTGCGGGTCCTGCTGCGCGCCGTGGCCGGTCTCATAGCATACGCCCAGCCGGGTCATGGCCCGGACATGGCCCCGCTCCGCCGCACGGCGGAAATAGGAGACGGCCCGGTCATAATCCTTCTCGGTGCCGTGGCCGAAATAATAACACATGCCCGTCTGGCACAGAGCATCGGTATAGTCTCCCTGGGCGGCGGCTAGGAAGCAGCGGAAGGCCTCCTGCTCGCTGCGCTCCACGCCCTTGCCCTGGTCATAGCTCAGTCCCAGGAAGTGCCAGGCCCGGGGACAGCCCCCCTCCGCCGCCTGGCGGAACAGGCGGGCTGCCTCCCTGTGGTCCTGCGCCACGCCCTTGCCCAAACGGTACAGCACCCCCAGGGCGCACTGGGCGTCGGGATATCCGGCGTCCGCCGCCTCCCGGTACAGGGCCAGAGCCCGGGATACGTCCCGCTCCACGCCGTCGCCGAATTCGCAGCACACGCCCAGCAGGTACTGGGCCCGGGGCAGACGCTGCTCCGCCGCCTGGGCGAAGCAGTATGCCGCCTTTTTCTGGTCCTTCTCCACCCCCTGGCCGAAAAAGTACATGACGCCCAGGTTGCACCGTCCCATGGGGTAGCCCTGGTCCGCCGCCTGGCGATACAGCTCCACGGCCTTGGCGGGGTCCTTTTCCACTCCCTGGCCGCTTTCATAGCACACGCCCAGGTTGCACAGGGCCGGGGCGTAGCCATGGGCTGCCGACTCCTGATACAGGCGGCAGGCCCGGTCCTCATCCTGGTCCACGCCCAGACCGTTGTCATAGCACAGCGCCCGCCAGTACAGGCCCGCCGGGTCGTCCTCCGCCGTCTGGGAAAACCAGTAAAACGCCTTTTTGGGGTCCTTTTCCACCCCGTTGACGCCATAGAGACAGTTGACGCCCATCTGCACTGCGGCGTTGGCATCGCCGTCCTCCGCCGCCTGGCAGCAGTCCTCCAGGGCCTGCCGCCGCCGGTCCGCCAGCTTCAGCAGCTCCGGGGAAAAGGCCACGATCTGGGGGTTCTGATCCAATTGTCCGTGGTCCGTCATAAAAATCGCTCCTTGCCTGTGTCTTACCGGAAGGACAGCAGCTCCTCCGTCTCCTTACGGCCCGGGCCGTTTTTCCACTGCTCAGGATAGCCCATGGCGATGAGACAGGCGGCCCGCTGGCCCTCCAGCTCCAGCAGCCGCCCGGCGGCGTCCGCGTCGAAAATGCCCAGGATGCAGGTGCCGATGTCCAGCTCCCGAGCCGCCAGGCAGAAGGTCTGGGCGGCAATGCCGGCGTCGAACATCTCCCATCCGGCAGCCTGGACCTCCGTCAGGGGGGCGTCTCCCTGGCCGGACAGGCCGGGAATGTAGGTGACCACCGCCAGAGCGGCGGCCCGGTTGATGGTCTTGGTGTTGAAGCCCTGGCCGGGGATGCACTCCCTGGCGATGCGCTCCTTCAGCACGGGATCGTCCACGACGACGTAGCGCACGGGCTGGGTGTTTTTCCAGCTGGGGGAAAACCGGGCCAGGTCCACCACCCGGCGGATGTCCTCCCGGGGAATGGGCTTTTCCTGAAAACGGCGGCAGCTGACCCGCTGCCGGATGCATTCTGCAGTGGTCATAATGGGAATTACGCTCCTTTGGTAAAATTTACGCCATTGTAGCACACTTCCGCCCCGCCGTAAAGGGCGCCGGGGCTGTACTTGTAAAAACCGGGAAAATGTGATACAATGCGGAAATATACTGGGACAAAGCCGGGAAAAGGGGGGACAAAAAATGGGCCTGCACGATGGACACCGCCAGCGGAAGCGCCAGCAGTTTTTGTCCCATGGACCGGAGAGCATGGCAGACCACGAGCTGCTGGAGCTGGCCCTGTTTTATGCCATCCCCCGCCGGGATACCAACGAAACCGCCCACCGGCTGCTGGACCAGTTCGGGTCCCTGGACCGGGTGCTGTCCGCCCCGGAGCAGGAGCTGGAAAAGGTGGAGGGCGTGGGCCAGGGGGCGGCGGTACTGCTGCGGCTCATGGGGTCTATCGGTGACCGGGCCCGGCGGCCGGGACGGGAGGAAAAGATCGTGGCCTCCGTGGACCAGGCCGGGGCCTACTTCCTGCGGCTGCTGGACGGGCAGCGGACGGAGCAGCTGTATCAGCTGTGCGTGGACGCCAAGGGAAAGGTGCTGTCCTGCCGGATGCTGTCCCAGGGGCAGGCGGACATGACGGTGCTGAGCCTGCGGCAGGTGGTGGAAAACGCTCTGCTGTCCGGGGCCAGCGGCGTGTTCCTGGGCCACAACCACCCCAGCGGCGTGGCCCTGCCGTCTCCGGCGGATATGGAGGCCACCACCCAGGTGCGGGACGCCCTGAAGCGGCTGGACATCCGGCTCATTGACCACATCATCGTGGCCGATGGAGACTATGTTTCCATGGCATCCAGCGGACTGCTGCGGTAGATTCCCGCCATTTTGGGCAAATTCACGAAGAAAATTGACTGAAAAGGGTAGAAATGCTGCAAAGAATCTGTTATAATAAGAGAATCTTATAACATAATATGGAATATTACATTTGCTTGTAAAAAGTCAAATAAAAAAACAGGAGAAACCAATGGAGAAACAGAAAAGACGGCGGGGCGACCGCCGTGACGGCCGGCTGCTGCGGGAACTGGATTCCCTGCACTTCATCACCGGCATTATTTACCCCAACCGCTGCGACAACGAGGCGTATATTTCCGAACGCATCGACCTGACGCCGGTGAAGGAGTATATCGCCCGCCGCAACGAGACGGAAACGGACTTTCCCTATACCTATTTCCACCTGGTGCTGACGGCACTGGTGAAAACCATCACCCTGCGGCCTAAGATGAACCGCTTCATTGTCAACGGCAACTTCTTCCAGCGCAACGAGGTGACGGCCTCCTTCGTGGTGAAAAAACAGTTTTCCGACAAGGGAGCCGAGGCCCTGGCCATGCTGCACACCACCGGCGACGACACCATCGACACGGTCCATGAATACATCCGCCAGCAGGTGACGGAGTGCCGCTCCGACAAGGTAGACAGCACCACCGGTGAGATGGACATTCTCAACAAGCTGCCCCGCTGGGTGGGCAAGACTGCGGTGCGGTTCATCATGTGGCTGGATAAGCACGGCTGGGTCCCCGACAGCATGACCTGCAACGACCCGTATTACAGCTCTGTGGTGCTGTCCAACCTGGGCTCCATCAAGCTCAAGTGCGGCTATCACCACCTGACCAACTGGGGCACCTGCTCCGTGTTCTGCATCATCGGCGAAAAGAAGCTGAGTCCCTTTTACGATGCCGACGGCAGCGTCACCATGCGGGAGACCCTGGACCTGGGTCTGACCATTGACGAGCGTCTGGCTGACGGTTACTACTATTCCAAGTCCATCCGGCTGCTGAAGTATCTGCTGGAGCACCCGGAGGAGCTGGGGAAGCCCTTGAAGGAGGAAGTATCTTATGAGTAAAGCCGCCCAGGTAAAAGCGCCCTGGCTCAACAGCAGGGACCCCGAGGTGCCCGCTACCCTGACGTATTCGGAGCTGTCCATGTGCAGCCGGGTGGAGGAGATGGTGCGCCGCTATCCCGACTACATCGCCTATGAGTTTATGGGCAAGTGCACCACCTATGCCGAAATGTGGAAGAAGATCAACGCCTGCGCCAAGAGCCTGAAAGCCATCGGCATCCGGGAGGGCGACAAGGTCACCATCTGCATGCCCAACGCGCCCCAGACCCTGTGCATGTTCTACGCCGTGAATATGGTGGGCGCCATTGCCAACATGGTCCACCCCCTGTCGGCGGAGAGCGAGATCGCCTTCTATCTGCGGGATTCCGGCTCTGTGGCCGCCATCACCCTGGACCAGTTTTACAACAAGTTTGAAAGCGTCCGCAAGGCCGTGGACCTGCCGTGCCTGATCATCACCTCCGTGGCCGACGAGCTCAAGCCCCTGATGAAGGTGGGCTATAAGCTCACCGAGGGCCGCAAGAATCCCAAGGTCCCCTCCGGCCGGGCAGGTGTGCTGTCCTGGAAAGAGTTCCTGCGCCGTGGCGAATATGTGGAGATCTATCAGGTCCGCCGCAAGGCCGAGGACCCCGCCGCCATCCTGTATTCCGGCGGCACCACCGGCGTGACCAAGGGCATCCTGCTGTCCAACCGCAACTTCAACGCCCTGGCGGCCCAGATCATCGCCACCAACCCCTTCTTCCGGCCCGGCCACAAGATGCTGGCCATTATGCCCATGTTCCACGGCTTCGGCCTGGGCGTGTCCATCCATTCCATGGTGGCCAACGGCGGCCACTGCATCCTGATCCCCCGCTTCACGCCCCAGAGCTATGCCGAGCTCATCAAGAAGCACCAGCCCAACCTCATTGCCGGCGTGCCTTCTCTCTTTGAGGCCCTGCTGCGGGTGAAGGAGATCGAGGGCGCGGACCTGAGCTGCCTGCTGGGTGTGTTCTCCGGCGGCGACAGCCTGTCCGCGGAGCTGAAAAAGCGGTTCGACGCCTTCCTGAAGGAGCACGGCGCCACCATCACCGTCCGGGAGGGCTACGGCACCACCGAGTGCGTCACCGCCAGCTGCCTGACCCCCATCCACAAGCAGAAGGAGGGCTCCATCGGCATCCCCTTCCCGGATACCTATTACAAAATCGTCAAGCCCGGCACCCAGGAGGAGGTCCCCTATGGGGAGGAGGGTGAGATCTGCCTGTCCGGCCCCACGGTGATGCTGGAGTATGTGAACCACCCGGAGGAGACGGCCCAGACCAAGCAGACCCACGCCGATGGCCTGACCTGGATCCACACCGGCGACCTGGGCATGATGGACGAAGACGGCTTCATCTATTTCCGCCAGCGCATCAAGCGCATGATCGTTACCAACGGCTACAACGTCTATCCCTCCCAGCTGGAGAATATTCTGGAGGGTCACGAGTACGTCCACCTGAGCTGCGTCATCGGCGTCAAGGACCCCATCAAGATGCAGCGGGTCAAGGCGTTTGTGGTGCTCAAGCCCGGCTATGTGCCCACGGAGGCCTGCAAGCAGGAGCTGATGGAATACTGCCGCAAGCACATCGCCAAGTACGCCATGCCCTCGGACATCGAGTTCCGGGATGAGCTGCCCAAGACCCTGGTGGGCAAGGTGGCCTATCGCGTGCTGGAGGAGGAGGAGAACGCCAAGCTGGACGCCAAAGCCGCCGAAAATGCCAGGATCGACGCCCAGCGCCGCCAGCTGGAGGAGGAGCGCAAGGCCGCTGCCCAGGAGCGCAAGGCCAAAAAGCCCGCCGAGCCCAAGCAGGGGAGCAAGGCGCAGCCCAAGCAGGAGGCCGAAGCCCGGCCGGAGACCGAGGAAGAACCGAAAACTCAGGAGTAACCAAGAATAAAGTGCAGGAGGCTTGTCAATGGACAGGGAAATGAGACGGCAATACACCGTACTGGTGGACTTTCTGGGCCACATTCTGGGCCCGGATTATGAGGTAGCCCTCCACGAGCTGAAGGACGATTCCAACGAGATCATCGCCATTGCCAACGGCGAGCTGACCGGGCGGCATCTGGGCTCCCCCCTCAGCAACAAAATGCTGGAGTATCTGACCAGCCATTTGTATGAGACCCAGGACTATGTGCTGCGCTTCGAGTCCACCGCCATCACCGGAAAGAAGCTGTGCTCCAACTCCCTGTTCATCAAGGGGCCCCGCAATGAGCTGACGGGCCTGCTGTGCATCAACTTCGACAGCAGCCGGTATCAGGAGCTGTCGGCCCGGGTCATGGACCTGTGCAGCAATATGCTGACCCCCGGCGTCCAGAGCGGCGCCCGGCTCATCGTGGAGGATGAAACGGACCCCACCACCGACGCGCCGGAAAAGACGTATCCCACCTCCATCGCCGGGGCTACCGCCAGCATCGTGTCCGAGGTGGTGTCCAACTATCCTGTGCCGGTGGAGCGGCTGACCCAGGACGAAAAGATGGAGATCATGGCGACGCTGAACCGCAAGGGCGTGTTCCTGCTGAAGGGCTCCGTCAGCTATGTGGCCAAGGAGCTCCACAGCTCCGAGGCCAGCATCTATCGCTATCTGGGCAAGCTCAACAACCGTTCATAATGCAGAGCGCCGCGAAGCAAATGCTTCGCGGCGCTTCAGCCTGTCAAAGAGCCCCCAGCAGCTCCGTCTCCCGGGCCAGCGCGTCGGCCAGGGCGGCATAATCCGCCAGGCTCAGCCGCTCGCCCCGGACGTTTTCCGGCAGACCGCAGGCGGAGACGATGGCCGCCAGCCGGTCCTTGGGCAGGGAGAATCCGGTCTGCAAGCTGTTCACCAGGGTCTTGCGCCGCAGGGCGAAGCCCGCCCGCACCGTTCGCCACAGCATGGCCTCGCTGCCCACCTCCACCGGCGGCTGCTGCCGCACGGGGCAGTGGATCACGGCGGAGGTGACCTTGGGAGCCGGCAGGAAGCAGGTGTTGGGCACCTCGAACAGCAGCTCCGGCGCGGTGTAATACTGCATCAGCAGGGTGAAGGCCCCATAGTCCGCCGTGCCCGGGGCGGCGCAGATCCGCTGGGCCACCTCCTTCTGAATCAGCACCGTCAGGGATTGAAAGCACCGGCTCTCCACTACCCGGGTCAGCAGGGGGGTGGTGATGTTATACGGCAGGTTGGCGCACAGAATGGGCCGCAGGCCCCCAAGGTGCTCCCGCACCAGGGCAGGCAGCTCCTGCTGCATCACGTCGCCCCGGATCAGGGTGAAATTGGGGAAGTCCGCCATGGTCTCCTCCAGCACCGGGTACAGCCGCCGGTCCAGCTCCACGGACACCACCTTCCCGGCCCGCTGGGCCAGCTCCCGGGTCAGGGGGCCGATGCCGGGGCCGATCTCCAGCACACCGGTGTGCTCGTCCGCGCCGCAGGCGGCGGCAATGTCCCGGGGCACCCAGCCCTGGATGAGGAAGTTCTGACCCATGGCTTTGGAAAAGTGAAAGCCGTGGCGCTGCAAAAGCGCCTGGATGTCATTGCGGTTGCAAAGGTCCATATTGCCTCCTATTCGACAACAAATTGTATTTTTCAACTGAATTATTCCTCAAAGTTATCATTCTCCGGGCCGGGGCGGTACTCCAGCAGATCCCCGGGCTGGCAATCCAGGGCGCGGCAGAGCTTGTTCAGGGTGTCCACCCGGACGGCCCGGGCCTTGCCGGTTTTCAGGATGGAGAGATTGGCCATGGTGATGCCCACCCGGTGGGAAAGCTCCGTCAGGCTCATTTTCCGCCGGGCCAGCATCACGTCAATGTTGAATACGATCATGTCCGTGCCCCCTCTCAAATGGTCAGCTCGTTGTCCTCCCGCAGGGCGGCGGCGTCGGCCACCAGCCGGGACAGGACATAGAGCACGATGCCTGCTGCCAGGCAGAAAAACGTCACCAGCGGCGTAATCAGAAGGGTCAGAGGTGCACTGCCCGCACCCAGATAGGCCACAATGAGCATTCCCGCCGGGAATATCACCGCGTCGGCAAAGGCCAGACGGCTGACGGTGCGCAGGTCCCGGGCATTTTTCCCGGTGAAGGCCATACCCTTTACAGCGATGCTGCCGCAGACTCTCCACGCCGGGACCATGGCCCAGAAGATCGGCACGGCAAATGCCCACGCCCAGATCAGGCACGGCCAATAGGCCCAGGCAAATTCCGGGGCATAGCGAACGGTGTCCTGGCCGTAAAATGGAAGAAACAGGAAGAAGAATACCACCAGCAGCAGTCCTGCCGCCAGCAGAACGGCCCGCAGCAGGGCCGACATGGTTTTGGTTTTCATATGCGTCGCTCCTTTCGCTTTCTGGGGTCAGGATAGCACAGATCATACCGCATGTCAAGCATCATTTATCGAAAATCGAAAAATTATTTCTGTTTAGAAGGGTGACGTATTTTCCTGTTGCATTTTGGCGGCAGCGGGTATATACTAAGAGCAGAAAACAACCGAATAGCTGTCTTCGGGGCGGGGCGAAATTCCCCACCGGCAGTGATAGTCTGCGAGCGGCTGCGGCCGCAGGAACCGGTGCAATTCCGGTACCGACAGTATAGTCTGGATGAGAGAAGGCGTGTACGGCATTTTCACAATGCTCTTTTTTGATGCGTGCACCTTGGAAGGCAAGTCTTTCCGGGTGTTTTACTTTTATCAAAAGGAGCGTTTTTTCTTATGACGCAAGCAAGCAAACGGACCCATCACCTGGCGGTAGCCGCCATGCTCAGCGCCGTGGCCGCGGTGCTGCAATTCGTGGAGTTTTCCATCCCCCTGATCCCCAGCTTTGTGAAGCTGGACATTTCGGACCTGCCCGCCCTGCTGGGGACGTTTTCCCTGGGCCCGGTATACGGCGTGGTGATCCAGCTGGTGAAGAACCTGCTGCACCTGCCCTTCGGCTCCAGTGCCGGAGTGGGTGAGCTCAGCAACTTCATCCTGGGGGCTGTGTTCGTGCTGTGCGCCGGCCTGGTGTACCGCAAGCACAAGAGCCGCAAGGGCGCCCTGATCGGGGCGATGCTGGGTGCGGTTCTGATGGCTGTGGTCAGCGTCCCCTCCAACTACTTCTTCGTGTATCCGGCATATGTCAAGGTGTACGGGATGCCCCTGGAGGCCATCATCGGTGCGTACCAGGCTATTCTGGGTACCATTGCGGAGGTACCCTCCTCCAACGCTCTGCTCAACTGCCTGCTGGTGTTCAACGTGCCCTTCACCCTCTGCAAGGGTCTGCTGGACGTAGGATTGTGCTTCCTGATCTACAAGCCTCTGTCCCCCCTGCTGCACAAATAAGACGGGCTGTCCCGGCAATAAGCGATCCCCCTGTCCGCTATGTGGACAGGGGGATGTAATTTATGTTCCGCTGTGGGCGTGGACCTTTTCCGGGGCCGCGTCCCCCTTGGGAAGGCGGCGCACCCGGATCTCCATGACCCGCCGGTGCTCCACCCGGGTGACGCACACCTCCAGGCCGTCGGCCCGGAACCGGTCGCCTACGTCGGGCACCCGCCCGATCTCCTCCATGACCCAGCCGGACACCGACGAGGCGTCGTACTCCTCGCTGGGCTTCATGTCGAACAGGTCGTACAGATCGTCCAAGTCCGCCGAGCAGGCCACCAGATAGCTGCCGTCGGACTGCTTCCGAAACTCCTCGATGACCTCGTCGTGCTCGTCCCAGATCTCGCCCACCAGCTCCTCCATAATGTCCTCCATGGTGACGATGCCCTGGGTGCCGCCGTATTCGTCCACCACCACGGCCATGTGGACCTTATTCTGCTGCAATTGCCGCAGCAGGTCCGATATCCGGGCGGTTTCCGTGGTGTACAGCACAGAGCTCTTCAGCTCCGACAGGCGCTTCGCGCCCCGGCAATAGGCGGCGTAAAAGTCCTTCTCATGGAGCACACCGATGATGTTGTCAATACTGTCGTGGTAAATGGGCAGCCGGGAGAACCCGCTGCTTGCGTACATAGCCGCCGCCTCCTCCATGGTGGCAGTGTCCGCCAGGGCCTCCAGGTCCACCCGGGGGGTGAGAATCTCGGATACCTCCATGTCGTTGAACTCGATGGCGTTGCGGATGAGATCGCTCTCGTGCTGGTCCAGGCTTCCCTCGGTCTCGGCCTGGTCCACCATCCCCATCAGCTCCTCCTCCGTGATGCCGTCGTCGTCCTGGTGCCGCAGCAGCACCCGCAGCAGCTTTTTCCACTGGGTGAACAGGAAGTTCACCGGCGTCAGCACCACCGCCAGCACCCGCAGCAGCGGCGTGGCGGCTATGGCCCAGACCTCCGGCCGCTCCTTGGCCAGGCTCTTGGGCGTCACCTCGCCGAAGATCAGGATCACCACGGTCAGCACCGTGGCGGACACCGTGGGACCCTTGGCGCTGCCGATGAGCTTGATAAAAAGCACCGCGCCAATGGTGGTGGCCACGTTGTTGACGATGTTGTTGCCGATGAGCAGGGTGGAGAGCAGCCGGTCGTAATCGGCTGCCAGGGCCAGGGTCCGGGCGGCGCGCTTGTCGCCGTCGTCGGCCCGGGTTTTCAGGCGGATACGGTTCAGGGATGTAAAAGCGGTCTCCGTGGCGGAGAAATAGGCGGATAGGGCGATCAATGCCGCCAGCGCCGCCAGCATCGCGACAGTACTACTGTCCATAAAAGGGCTACCAACTCAGCTTTCTATGATGAAATTTCAGGCGCTTGCACGGCCTGATGGCTCAGTATACCATAATTGAGTCCCGCATGCAACCGATTCGCGGAAATTCCCGGCCCATTCCGGCATTTTGGGGAACCTTTATGGACTATTAACGCAAAAAAAGGCCGCAGAGCGGGGAACTCTGCGGCCTTGAGGTATTTACTTGGCGTATTCCACGACCTTGGTCTCCCGCAGGACGTGTACCTTGATCTGTCCGGGGTATTCCAGCTCGTTTTCGATGCGCTTGGCCAGCTCCCGGGCCAGAATGACCATCTGGTCCTCGGATACCTGCTCGGGCTTCACCATCACGCGGACCTCGCGGCCGGCCTGAATGGCGTAGCTCTTTTCCACGCCGGGATAGCTTCCGGTGATCTCCTCCAGCTTTTCCAGGCGCTTGATATAGTTCTCCAGGTTCTCCCGCCGCGCGCCGGGACGGGCAGCGGAAATGGCGTCGGCCGCCTGCACCAGACAGGCCACCAGCGTCTTGCACTCCACGTCGTTGTGGTGTGCCTGGATGGCGTGGATGATGTCCTCCTTCTCCCGGTACTTCCGGCAGAATTCCACGCCCAGGGCCACATGGGTGCCCTCCATCTCGTGGTCCACAGCCTTGCCGATATCGTGCAGCAGACCCGCCCGCTTGGCGGCCTGCACGTCGGCGCCCAGCTCGGCGGCCATCAGGCCGGCAATGTGGCTTACCTCGATGGAGTGCTGCAAAACATTCTGACCGTAGCTGGTGCGGTACCGCAGGCGGCCCAGCATTTTCTGCAGCTCCGGGTGCAGGCCCCGGACGCCGGTCTCCAGCACGGCGCGCTCGCCCTCGGCGCGGATGGTGGCCTCCACCTCCCGCCGGGCCTTTTCCACCATCTCCTCAATATGGGTGGGATGGATGCGGCCGTCGGCAATGAGCTTTTCCAGAGCCAGCCGGGCGATCTCCCGCCGGACAGGCTCGAAGCAGGAGACGGTAATGGCCTCCGGTGTGTCGTCGATGATGAGATCCGCCCCGGTCAGGGTCTCCAGGGTGCGGATGTTGCGGCCCTCGCGGCCGATGATGCGTCCCTTCATCTCGTCATTGGGCAGGGGAACCACACTGACGGTGATCTCGGCCACATGGTCGGCGGCGCAGCGCTGGATGGCGGTGGCCACGATCTCCCGGGCCCGGCTGTCAGCCTCGTCCTTGGCCCGGGCCTCGATCTCCTTGATCTTCAGGGCAGTCTCGTGGGTCACCTCGGACTCCACCTGGGCGATCAGGTAATCCTTGGCCTGGTCGGCGGTAAAGCCGGAAATGCGCTCCAGCATCTCGGTCTGGCTGCGCTTGATGATCTGGATCTCCTCGTTTTCCTTGTCGGCGGCGGCGTGCTTGGCAGCCAGCGCCTCCTCCTTCTTCTCGATGGCGTCCATCTTGTGATCGAGGTTTTCTTCCTTCTGCTGCAGGCGGCGCTCCTGCTTCTGCAGGTCGGCGCGCCGCTCCTTCACTTCCTTCTCGTACTCGCTGCGGGACTTCAAAATCTCTTCCTTGGCTTCAAGAAGTGCTTCTCTCTTTTTGTTTTCAGAGCTCTTGATGGCTTCGTTGATGATGCGGGTGGCTTCTTCCTCCGCACTGGAGATCTCTTTTTCCGCCACGCGCTTGCGATAGCGAATACCGAGGAGGAAAAACACCACGGCGGCCACGGCAAAGGCGGCCGCTGCTACGATCCAACCGGTAGGTGTCATGGTTGGTGTTCCTCCTATTCTTTTTTGTGTATGGAAACGGATGGCTCCGTTCTTGGGCAGATAATAACCGGGAGAATCCCCTGTCCCCCCGATGATAATCTTATTTAATTTTAATCGGATTGCACAAAACTGTCAAGAGCGGATTCGCATGTTCCCTGCTATTTTTTCGCTCAGATGTCTAAATTTGCACATATGGCGCGCTGACGTACCCCAGGGTATCGCCGTACAGCACCACGTACCATCCCCGATACTGCCCGAACACCGTCACCGTCTCCCCACTGGGGATCCGGGTCAGCACCCGGCCCGTGACCGACGGCTCCGCCCGCAGGTTCACCGGCCCGCCGGACTCCGTGACGATGACGCCGGGCTGGCTGGGACCGGGATAGGTAAAGGGCAGACCGAAGTATTCCGCCATGCTCATGGCCAGGTTCTGGCCGATGGCGTCGATGTGGCTTTCGATCCATCGGGCGTCGGCCTCGTTGTCGTGATACCCGATCTCCACCAGCACCGCCGGGGCCCGAGGCTGCCGCACCTCTCCCAGGGTGGTGGTGGGCCGGGTCACCACCCGCTCCGGCAGGGGATAGATCTCCTGCATGTTCCGGGCAATGATCTCCGCCCCCCGCCGCCCGTTGGCGCTGGTGGGATAATAGAAGGCGATGATGCCCCGGTTCTGACCCTGGCTGCCGGGGCCGGAGGCGTTGGAGTGCAGAGCCAGGTAAAAGTCATAGTCCCCGCGGTTTGCCTGGCGGATGGAGGACGCGGCGGTCATATCCGGGGTGTTCCGGGAAAACTGGATGCCGTTGGCCAGCAGATACGGCTCCATGGCGTCGGCCACCAGGTTCATGAAGTATTCCTCCGACCCGTTCCCGGTGACATAGGGATTATATTCCTGCGTCGAAGGACTCAGATAAATTCTCGGCATGGGCATTCTCCTTTCCTGGCCATTCTATGCCAAAATACCGGCTCTGCGCACTGGTAATTTCCCAGCATATGTGATACAATAGAGGCTGTTGAAAAACTCGGAAGTCTTCCGCCATCGGAAAGGAAGATCGTTACGAAAGAAACCCATCAGGGGTGTCTTTCGTTTTCAATCACAGGTTTTTCAGAATTCAAAAAGTTCTGAAAAACCGCACGCAGCTTGTCAAAAAAGACTTTTTTGACAAGCTGACAATGGCTTCACATGAAAAAAAGGACGGTGCCCCTATGAAAGCAGAACGACCCTATCCCCAGATCGCCATCACCCCCAAGGGGGAGGAAGCCCTCACCGGCGGCCATCCCTGGGTGTACGAGGGCGAGGTCACATCCGTCACCGGCAGCCCCGCCGACGGCGACCTGGTGGACGTGGTGAGCCGCCGGGGCAGCTGGCTGGGCGCCGGATTCTACAACAGCCGCTCCCTGATCCGGGTGCGGCTGCTGTCCCGCAACGCCAATGACCGGTTCGATGCGGACTTCTGGGCCCGGCGGGTGCAGTACGCCTGGGACTACCGCAAAACGGTGATGGCCCCGGAGGATCTGTCCTGCTGCCGGATCATTTTCGGCGAGGCGGACCATTTTCCCGGCCTGACGGTGGACCGGTTCGGTCCGGTGCTTGTGGCTCAGGTGCTGTGCCTGGGGCTGGACCGGGTGAAGGATACCATCTTCTCCCAGCTGGTGCGGGTCCTGCGGGCCGACGGACAGGACATCACCGGGGTATACGAGCGCAACGACGCCGCCCTGCGGGAGAAGGAGGGCATGGCCCAGGGCAAGGGCTGGTATCCTCTGCCCGGGGAGCCTGTGCCGGACTTCACCTGCGCGGACATCACGGAAAACGGCATCCGCTACACCGTGGACTTTGAAAACGGCCAGAAAACCGGCTTCTTCCTGGACCAGAAGTACAACCGTCAGGCGGTGGCCCGGCTGGCCCGGGGCAAAACCGTGTTGGATTGCTTCACCCATACTGGCTCCTTCGCCCTGAACGCCGCCCGGGGCGGGGCAAAGCACGTCACCGCCGTGGACGTGTCGGACTTCGCCGTGGCGTGCGCCCGGGAAAATGCGGCCCGCAACGGGCTGGAGAGCGTGGTGGACTGCGTGAGTGCCAATGTGTTCGACCTGCTGCCCCGGCTGCAAAAGGGGCAGTACGACTTCATCATCCTGGACCCGCCCGCCTTCACCAAAAGCCGCCAGACCACCCGGCGGGCCATGGCCGGATATAAGGAGATCAACTACCGGGCCATGCGGCTGCTGCCCCGGGGCGGATACCTGGCCACCTGCTCGTGCAGTCACTTCGCCACCGAGGAGCTGTTCCGGAAAATGCTCCGCGACGCGGCCCACGACGCCGGGGTCCAGCTGCGGCAGATCGAGGCCCGGCAGCAGGCCGCCGACCATCCCATTCTCTGGGGTGTGGAGGAGACCAGCTATCTGAAATTCTACCTGTTCCAGGTGGTATAATCAAAAGGAGAAAGCCATGGAATTTCGCGTATTGGCCATCGGCGACGTTACCAGCGAGGAGGGCACCGCCCACCTGCGCCGCCATCTGCCGGGCTTTAAAAAAATGAAGGGCGTGGACTTCACCGTTATCAACGGCGAGAACATCTCCGGCACCGGCCTGACCCCCCAGCAGGCCGACGATCTGTTTGCCGCCGGGGCCGACGTCATCACCCTGGGCAACCACACCTGGGGCAAAATGCAGATCACCGATTATCTGGAGGACAACCGCTATATCCTCCGCCCTGCCAACTTCTCCCCCCGCACCCCGGGCCGGGGCTACGGGGTGTATGACCTGGGCCGGGTGCAGGTGGCGGTGCTGTGCCTGATCGGCCGGTGCGACCTGGCCTGGGGCAGCGACAACCCCTTCACCACGGCGGACCGCCTGCTGAAAGCCGGGGAAAAGCCCACCTTCACCCTGGTGGATTTCCACGCCCAGGCCACCAGCGAAAAGCTGGCCATGGCCTATTATCTGGACGGCCGCGTCTCCGCCCTGTGGGGAACCCACACCCATGTGCCCACCGCCGATGAGCGGGTGTTTCCCAAGGGCACCGGCTATATCACGGACCTGGGCATGACCGGGGCGGTGGAGTCCGTGCTGGGCATCCGTCCGGAGCAGTCCGTGGAGTCGTTTCTGGGCGGCCTGCCGGGCCGGTACCGTCCGGCGGAGGGCCCCTGCAAGGCCCAGGGCGCCCTGTTTACCTTAGAGGCCTCCACCGGCCTGTGCACCGCCGTGGAGCGCGTGGATATCCGATAAATACAGAGGAGGAACCGTATCATGTCCGTTGAAAAAGTCCGGGCCTATCTGGAGCCCTTCGGCGTGTCGGACCGCATCCGGGAGTTCGATGTGTCCAGCGCCACCGTGGAGCTGGCCGCCGTGGCCGTGGGCGTGGAGCCCGCCCGCATTGCCAAGACCCTGAGCTTTCGCCTGGGAGACGCTCCCATTCTGGTGGTGACCGCCGGAGACGCCAAGATCGACAACAGCAAATATAAGCACTTTTTCGGCATGAAGGCCAAAATGCTCACCCCGGAGGAGGCGGTGGAGCGCATCGGCCACGCCGTAGGCGGCGTGTGCCCCTTCGCCCTGCCGGAGGACGTGAAAACCTACCTGGACCGGTCCCTGCGGCGGTTTGACACGGTGTTTCCCGCCGTGGGCAGCGCCGCCAGCGCCATTGAGCTGACCTGTGACCAGCTGGAGCGCTGCTGCGGGGCGAATTTTGCGGGCTGGGTGGACGTATGCAAGGGCTGGCAGGAGGAGACGGATGGCTAAGGTTCTTCATGCGGCGGATTTCCACCTGGACAGTGCCTTCCGGGCCCTGCCGGAGGAGCAGGCCCGTCTGCGGCGGCAGGAGAGCCGGGAGCTGCCCGGCCGCCTGGTGGACTGGGCCAACGACCACGGGGCCCGGCTGATGCTCCTGGCCGGGGACCTGTTCGACTCGGACCAGCTGTACAGTCAGACGGCCCAGATGCTGGCCCAGGCCCTGTCCCGCTTTCGGGGCACGGTGGTCATCGCGCCGGGAAATCACGACTGGCTCTCCGCCGCCAGTCCCTACCGCCAGCCCATCTGGCCGGACAATGTTCACATCTTTCTGGGCCGGGGCATGGAGCGGCTGGCGCTGCCGGAGCTTCAGTGCACCGTATACGGGGCGGCCTTCACCGCCCCGGAGGAGCCGGAAAGCGGCCTGCGGGGCTTTTATGCCCAGCCGGACGGCAGCGCCCGCATCATGGTTCTTCACGGGGACATGGGCAGCCGGGAAAGCCGCTACCGCCCCCTGACCCCGGAGGAGATCGCTGCCACGGGGCTGGATTACCTGGCCCTGGGCCATGTCCACGCCCCCTCCGCCATGAACCGGGCCGGAAACACCGTTTGGGCGTATCCCGGCTGCCCCCAGGGCCGGGGCTTCGACGAGACCGGGGAGCGGGGCTTCCTGTTCGGCGATGTGGAGCCGGGACGGGTGGATATGCGCTTTGTGCCCTTTGCCGGGCGGCGCTATGAAAGCCTCACCGTGGACGTGTCCGGGGGCGACGCCCTGGACGCCATCCGCCGCAGCCTGCCGCCGGATACCTCCCGGGATATTTACCGCATCCGCCTCACCGGCGAGACGGCAGAGCCTTTGACGCTGGCTCCCCTGGAGCGGGCCCTGTCGGGGGAATTTTTCCGGCTGGAGCTGCGGGACGACACGCGCCTGCGCCGGGACCTGTGGGACCCCTGCGGCGACGACACCCTGCGGGGTCTGTTTCTGGGGCAGCTGCGCCGGGAATACGACGGTGCGGACCCCCGGCGGCAGAAGGAGATCGAGCAGGCGGTGCGCTTCGGCCTGGCCGCCATGGACAATACCATTGATTCGTAAGGGGCGCTTTGCTATGAAAAACATCCTCATGATCGGCACCGGCGGCACCATCGCCTCCGGTCAGACGGCAGACGGTCTGGCTCCCGAGCTGGACCCCAGCCGCCTTTTGCAGGACACACCCCGGGTGGCTCAGCTGTGCCGGGTGGACTGCCTGCAGCTGTACAGTCTGGACAGCACCAACATCCGGCCTGACCATTGGCTGGGCCTGGCCCGGGCCATCCGGCAGCATTACGACCAATACGACGGCTTCGTCATCAGCCACGGCACCGATACCATGGCCTACACGGCGGCGGCCCTGAGCTATCTGATCCAGGACTGCCCCAAGCCCATCGTCCTCACCGGAGCCCAGAAGCCCATCTGGTTCGACGGCACCGACTCCAAGCGCAACCTCATCGACGCGTTTCTGTACGCCTGCCGGGGCTGCGGCGGGGTCCAGATCGTGTTCAACGGCCGGGTGATCCTGGGGACCCGGGCCAGAAAGACCTTCTCCAAGAGCTTCCAGGCGTTCTCCAGCGTCAACTACCCGGAGCTGGCTATGATCCAGGATGAGCGCCTTTTGCAGTACATCACCACCGACAGCTGCCCCGCCCCCCGGTTCTACGACGATCTGGACGGCAGCGTGGGCCTTTTGAAGCTGATCCCCGGCACCCGCCGGGAGCTGCTGGCCTTCATGGCGGACCGGTACGACGGACTGGTCATCGAGGGCTTCGGCGTAGGCGGTCTGCCGGAATACGACGGGTTTTATGACGTGATCCGGCAGGCGGCGGAGAGCGGCAAGCTCGTTGTCATGACCACCCAGGTGCCCAACGAGGGCAGCGACCTGACGGTGTACCATGTGGGCGGTCATCTGAAGCATACCCTGCGGGTGCTGGAAGCCTACGACATGACCACGGAGGCCGCCGTGTGCAAGCTCATGTGGATCCTAGGCCAGACTCACGATTTTGCCCAGGCGGAAAAGCTGTTTTACGCCCCGGTCTCCCGGGACATTCTCCGCTTTTCCGGAGAATAAGAATGAGGTGATCCCCCATGTCTACCCTGCTGCGCGGCGCTCCCGTGGCGGAGCGCCTGACTCTGGACCTGAGCCGCCGGTCCGCCGCCCTGCGCCATCGGGGCGTGATCCCTACCCTGGCCATTCTCCGCGTTGGCAGCAGCCCCGGAGACCTGGCCTATGAAAAAAGCGCCGCCGCCCGCTGCGCCAGATGCGGCATAGAGGTTCGCCATCTGACCTGGGAGAACGCCGGGGCCCTGCCGGATGCCATCCGCGCCGTCAACGCCGACCCATCCATCCACGGGTGCCTGCTGCTGCGTCCTCTGGCGGACAGAGCGGCGGAGGCCGCCGCCGGGCAGCTGCTGCTGCCGGACAAGGACGTGGACGGCATGACCCCCGGCTCCCTGGCGGGACTGCTGACAGGGCAGAGCGGCTTTGCTCCCTGCACCGCCCAGGCGTGCCTGGAGCTGCTGGACTACTACGAGGTTCCTTTGGCCGGACGCCGTGCGGTGGTGGTGGGCCGCAGCCTGGTGGTGGGCCAGCCCGCCGCTCTGCTGCTGCAGCGACGCAATGCCACCGTTACCGTGTGCCACACCGGCACCCGGGACATACCGGCCCTGTGCCGGGAGGCGGACGTGCTGATCGCCGCTGCCGGACGGCCGGGCCTCATCACGGCGGACTGTCTCCGTCCGAGGCAGACGGTGCTGGACGTGGGCGTCCATCCCGGGCCGGACGGAACCCTCTGCGGCGATGTGGCGGCGGAGGCCGCCGCCCTGGACGTGGCCCTGACCCCGGTTCCCGGCGGCGTGGGCTCCGTCACCTCCGCCGTCCTCTGTAAGCACACCGTTCAGGCGGCGGAAAAAACGCTGTAATAAAAGGCAGGACCCGCAAAGATCGTGCGGGTCCTGCCTTGTTGCATAGCTCTTATTTCACCAGCGCCAGGATCTCCTGGGGCGACACCAGGCCCACAGACCGGTCCGCCACCTGGCCGCCCTTGAATACCAGCAGCGTGGGGATGCTCTCGATGCCGTACCGCAGAGCCAGCTCCCGGTTTTCATCCACATCCACCTTGACGATCTTCAGCTCCGGGTGCTGCCCGGACAGCTCCTCCAGAATGGGAGCCAGCATCCGGCAGGGCCCGCACCAGGTGGCCCAGAAGTCTACCAGCACCGTCCCGCTGTCCTGCAGGACCTCCCGGTCAAACTCGTTGTCGTTCACATGCAAAATCGCCATATTCAGCGCCTCCTCTTGACGTATAGCATAATTATACCAGATTTCCCGCCGCAATTCTGCGGCAAATGCAACAGATACAAAAACCGCCTCTTAAAACGGGATAGCCGCCATGGCAGGGGCGGAGGGGTCCGCGAACGGTCCCGCCGACGGAGCCCGCACCGTCAGCAGCAGATAGGCGATGCCCAGCAGGATCGCCAGCACATACCACAGCAGCTCCCCGCCTCTCAGCCGCCGCACCAGCACCTGACCGTGAAGCGTCAGCCCACCGGCCAGAATCAGGCTCCACAGCCGCAGTCCCCGTCCCGGCAGCAGCCAGCACAGCCCCGTCATGCACAGGGGCATGGCCGCCAGCAGCAGGCAGTGCCCGCCCCGCCCCTGCCTCTCCGGGGTCATCCGCCAGATCACCAGCGCCGCCGGCAGATACGGCCAATACAGCAGCTTCCCCATTTCCCAGGGGCTGCCGTTCACCGGCGTCAGCAGCGCCGTCAGCGGACATGGGAACGTCCGGTGCAGCAGCCACAGTGCCGCCGCCGCGGCCGCCGCCGTGAAAAATCCCAGGATATATCGCTTCATTCCGCCCACCTCCGTCATTACCCTATGCAGGCAGACGGCGGGGCAGAACGCTACCGGATGCCCCGCAGCCCGGTCTCCGGGTCCACGAACAGCGGCAGCTCCGGCGGTGCGAAGGTCCACACAATAAACGCCGCCCACACCGCCGCCAGCACCGCGCCGCCGGCCACCTGCCACAAAGGCGCCGCCAGCGCCCGTCGGCGCAGCACCGTCCAGCTGACCCAGAAGCCCAGAAGCACCGCTATCTGGAAAATGGCGATGTCCAGCCACATGAGGTCCCGGCCCAGAACGCCCCGGTACGTATAAAACAGCATGGGAATGGCCGCCAGCCCCGCCAGCAGGCCCGCCGCCCTGGCCGCCGTCACCGGCAGGCCGCTCCGGCCCACGGCCACCAGCTCCGCAATGCTCCACAGCACCCACGGCGTGGTCAGCAGCTTCATATGTTCCCAGACAGACTCGTTGACGGCGGCCAGAGCCCCCACCACCGGGCTTTGCCCGGTCCAATCATATACAAAGTGCAGCAGATTCCCCGCCGCCAGCACAAACAGCAGCCCCAGAACCTCCCAGGTACGCCACTTTTTATCGCTCATGCGCTCGCCTCCCTTTTACCGGAAGCATACACGCTTTTCCGCCGTTTTATACACGGCCCTGCGGTGCAGCACAGCAGGCACACCGCCGTCATCAGCAAAAACGGGCTCCGCCCGGCCAGGGCCGCCCCCGCCGCCGTCAATAGCCCCGCCGCCGCCAGGCTTACCCCCCCGGCCATCCGGTCGGCCAAAAACGGGTCCGTCCGCCAGCACAGGGCCAGCCACAGCATCCGCCCGCCGTCCAGCGGCAGAATGGGCAGCAGATTGAAGCATCCCAGCACCCCCTGGGCCCCGGCCAGCAGATACAGCGGCTCCCACCACCGGCCCAGTGCCGCCAGAGCCGCCGCCAGCAGCAGATTCACCGCCGGTCCTCCGGCGGCGGCCAGCAGCTCGCTGCCGTAGCTCAGCCGCCCCGCCACCTGCATATTTGCCCCCAGAGCGGAGATCTCCATGTGCCGCACCCAGCCGCCCCGGCTGCGCAGCACCGCGTAATGCCCCAGCTCATGGCACAGCGCCGCCAGCAGCACCGCCCCCAGCACCTCCGGAGACGACAGCCACACAAAAACCGCCAGCAGTGCCGGGGCCCCCGGCGATACCCGTACCCGAGTCCGCTCAGGGGGCCGCATAATAGTAGATGGGATTCACATACACCCCGTCCTTATGGAGCTCGAAGTGCAGATGAGGCCCCGTGGCGTTGCCGGTCTGGCCCACCTCGGCGATGGGGTCCCCGGGCCGCACCTGCTGGCCGGAGGAGGCGGTGATGCGGCTGCAATGGGCATACAGGGTGGCAAAGCCCCCCTCATGCTGCACCGTCACATAGTTCCCCAGCTCTGCGCTGTCTCCCACCGCCGTGACGGTGCCCGATGCAAAGGCCGTGATCACCGCACCCTCGTCGGCGGCGATGTCCAGCCCATAATGGAACCGAGTCCCGCTGCCGCCGGGGTCCTGCCGATAGCCGAACCGGTCTGTCACCGTTCCCGTCAGGGGGTTGGCATAGGCAAAGCCCAGCACCTGCTGGGTCAGACACACGTCCCCGGGGGTAGTCTCCGCCGAATATGCCGCCGGGTCCGCCGTCCCCTCCGGGACCGTCTGCTGGGGGCCGAACACCGCCGTATATGCGTCGTTCAGGGCCTGGCCCACGGCACCCTGTCCGGATACCGCCCGCCCCACGGCGGAAAATGCCGCCCGGAAGTCCGTCTGCCCGCCCATCAGGTCCAGCAGCTTGTCCCGGCACTTGTCCATAGCCGCCGGAGCGCTGATTTTCACCAGCACCACCGCCAGCAGCACCACTCCGCTGACGGCCAGCTGCCGCAGATGGCGGTCCCCCCGCCGGGAGGCGGGCTGCTCCCGCTTGCCCCGGGCCGGGGCCGCCGTCCGATACCGCCGCCCGGTCTGCGGTCGATTGGTCATAGCACATTCCCCCTTTCGGAACAGTGTATGCCGCCGGCCGGTCCGTCAGAACCGAAACGTGCGGCCCCGCCGCGCCGCTGTCCGCCGCGCCGCCTCTGCCAAGGCGGTGGCCCGGGTGCAGAACCGTCTGCTGTCCCGCCAGGCCGCGGTGCAGTCCCGCCTGACCCGCACCCTGCGCCAGGAGCAGGTGGAATACGGCTATTCCTATACCGCCCTGTTCAACGGCTTCTCTGTCCGCACAGCCCGGAAGAATCTGGAAGCCATCCGGAACACCAAGGGTGTCACCTGTGCCTTTGTGGCCGGGTCCTACGCGCTGCCCACCACCCAGCAGGCTGATACCCAGGCTCTGCAGGTAGCCCTGGCCAGCAGTCACTTTACCGGTAAGGGCATGACCATCGCCGTGCTGGACACCGGTCTGGACACTGCCCACCCCGCCTTTGCCAACGCCCCGGCGGACGCTAAGTTCACCAAGGACTACATCAGCGGCGTCCTGCAGGCCGCCGACCTCAATGCCGAGGTCCTGATGCCCGGCGTCACCGCCGACGATGTGTATCTCAGCGCCAAGATCCCCTTCGCCTTTGACTATGCCGGAAAGGACGCTCAGGTGGCCCCCGGCAGCAAGTGGGATGCAGAAAATCTGGAGCACGGCACCCATGTGGCGGGCATCGCCGCCGGCTATGCCGTGGACGGCGAGGGCGCCGTCACCTTCTCCGGTGTGGCTCCCGACGCTCAGGTCATCCCCATGAAGGTCTTTGACGACAGCGGCGCGGGCGCCGCCACGACCACCATTCTGGCGGCTCTGGAGGATGCCTACCGTCTGGGTGTGGACGCCGTGAACCTGAGCCTGGGCTCCTACGGCGGCTTCACCGTGGACGAGGACGCCCTCATCAACGACGTGTACAACAAGCTGGATGACGCCGGCATTATGGTCATCACTGCCGCCGGCAACGAGACCTCCTCCAGCTATATGAACAGCTACGGTACCGACGCTCCCCTCACCGGGGACCCCGACAACAGCGTGGTGGCCGCCCCCTCCGTGTACCCCGCCAACCTGTCCATCGCCAGCGTGGAGGGTCAGGAGGTCTACGCCAACTACGTGCTGCTGGGCGACGAGAAGATCACCTACACCGACAGCCAGACCTCCTTCCTGGGCCTGGACGCCTACGTTTCTCTCCTGAAGATATACGGTGACGTATCTGACGATCTGGCCGCCCCCTATGACTATGTCATGGTTCCCGGTTACGGCGCCGATTCCGACTATGAGGGCATCGACGTCACCGGCAAGATCGCTGTGGTGCTCTACACCGATGCCGGCCAGTACGGCGACACCAAGCCCGTGCTGAATCTGGGGGACGATGTTGCCAGGAACGGCAGCTACGACCTGACCTTCCACGCCCGGAATATGGGCAAGGACGCCGCCCGGTATGACGTGTCCGTCATCGCCATGTCCCCCGCCGTGCTGGAGCAGGACGGCAAGACCTACATGAGCAGCCACGACGAGGCGCTGGATGTCACCGTTTCCGGCGACAAGACCGTGACGCTGGCTGCCGGGGCCACCGGCGATGTGAAGGTCAGCGTCTCCCTCTCCCAGAGCCAGAAGGCCAAGCTGGACGCCGCCTATGAAAACGGCATCTATGTGGAGGGTTTCGTGGTGCTCACCGCCAAGGACGGCGGCGCAGATCTGTCCATCCCCTTCCTGGCCTACTACGGCGACTGGTCCGCCCCCGGTATGCTGGACTACGCCACTATGCTCAATGAGGATACCGTGCCTTACAGCCAGCTCGCTACCGAGCTGGGCGCATACTTCACCAGCAGCTTTGCCTATCGTCTGGGCGCCAATCTGTCCGTGACCATGGACGGGGCAGAGAAAACCTCCCTGAAGGCCGAGCATATCACCGTCTCCCCCAACGGCGATACCTATATGGACGGCGTGGAACTTGTCAGCGTCAGCCAGATGCGCAACGCCTCCGCCCTGCACTTCACCGTCACCAACGCCGACGGCCAGGAGGTCTGGAGCGACGCCGTTACCAACGTCCCCAAGACCATCTATGTGTCCTCTCAGGGCGGCCCCATTCCCGCCACCATGTATCAGGATATGGCTCCTGACGCCTGGTACGGCACGGACAACCAGGGCAGCGCCCTGCCTGACGGCCAGTACTACTACACCATCACCGCCGATCCCGTCACCGATCACGAGAGCCGCAATGTCCGGGATACCCTGACCTTCCCTGTGTACATCGATACCCAGGCTCCCCAGCTGGACCAGGGCTGCGTGGCCCTGAGCACTGGCGCCGACGGCCGCACCACCCTGGGGATGCAGGTCTCCGACGAGCATCTGTATCTGGATACCGAGATCTTCGTGGCCAATGACGACGGCACCATCAGCACCAGTTCCGAGAAGCTCCTGCACAAGAACGTGGGCCTGGCGGATATGCCCGATGTCACCTCCGACGCCGTGTCCGTGGATGTCACCGACTACGCCGGCAAGCTCCTGCATGTCCAGCTGACCGACTGGGGCTACAACTACGCCGCCTATCTGGTGCAGCTGCCCGACACCTTTGAGGGCACCACCCTGTCCCTGTCCGATACCACCGCCTTCCTGTTCACCGGTGAACAGCAGCAGCTGGTGGCCTTCGACACCGATACCGATACCGCTCTTACCTGGACCAGCAGCAATGCAGACGTGGCCTCCGTGGACGACAGCGGCCTGGTCACTGCCAAGGCTCCCGGCGTCACCACCGCCACCGCCACCAGCACCACCCAGGATACCGTCCAGTGCTTCGTCACTGTGGTGCCCAAGTGGTACGACGGCATTCAGGCCACCCAGGATACCATTCAGCTGAAGCTGGGCCAGGGCGCGGACCTCACGCAGTACCTGACCCTGCTGGACGAGTCCGGCGTGGTGATTCCGGAGCTGAACCCTGTGAACTATGCCAGCCTGGATGAGAGCATCCTCTCTGTGGATGCCAGCGGGCATGTCACCGCGCTGCACACCGGCACCGGCATGGTGCGGGCGCTGCTGAACACCGGCGACTACGCCCTTATTGCTGTGGAGGTCACCTGCGATCACGATCACACCACCCGCACCGAGACCCCTGCCACCTGCACGCAGGACGGCTCTGTCACCGTCACCTGCGATGACTGCGGCGCGGTGCTGTCCACCGAGACGATGCCCGCCACCGGCCACGACTATAAGGACGGCAAGTGCACCGTCTGCGGCGCGGCGGACCCGGATTACCGGCCTGAACAGCCGGAGAATCCCGGCCAGCCCGAAAAGCCGGAATAGCCGGCAAATCCCGGCGTCAAGACCGGCGACAGCGGCGTGCTGCTGTACATGGGCCTGATGCTGCTGGCCCTGACCGGCAGTGCCTGGGTTCTGCGGAAAAAGCGTGCCCGGTAAACGGAAAGTTTTTCTTTACAAACGTCCCCGTTTGTGATATCGTATCAGAGTACGCTGCTGTGCGTGCCATGCCCCTTGCCTTAGTCCCGCGGATGCTCTGCCTGTCCCGGCACTCAGGATGTGGGCGCACAAAAAAGAAAGGTGGAAACACAACTATGATGCTGAAAGATCAGAAGACCTCCATCATCGAGGCCAACCGCACCCACGAGACCGACACCGGTTCCCCCGAGGTCCAGGTCGCCATCCTTACCGAGCGCATCAACCAGCTCACCGCGCACCTGAAGGTTCATCCCCATGACTTTCACAGCCGCCGCGGCATGCAGATGATGATCGGTAAGCGCCGTCGTCTGCTGGACTATCTGGCCAAGAAGGACATCGAGCGTTATCGTGCCCTGATTGCCAAGCTGGGTCTGCGTAAGTAAGCTGAAGACAGGGTGGTGTGCCCCGTGCGCACCACCCTTCTTTCACACCAGCCCTGCCCGTGTGCGGAGCCGATCAAAGCCTTTAGCAGTTGAAAAAATGCCGGAATCCGGGTGTTTTCCGGCACTTTTTCAAGTGCTAAACGGCCCCGGCTCCCATGCGGAAAAATTCAAATGAAAAGGAGCCAAACCATGTCTACCATCATTACCCACCGGCAGTTCCCCCACTACCACAAGTACACCATGGACCTGGCGGGCCGCCCCCTGACCCTGGAGGTCGGAAAGCTGGCGGAGCTGGCCAACGCCGCCGTCATGGTCACCTATGGCGAGACCAGTGTGCTGTGCTGCGTCACCGCCGCCGCCCGTCCCCGGGACGGCATCGACTTCTTCCCCCTGAGCGTGGACTTCGAGGAAAAGCTATACGCTGTGGGCCGCATCCCCGGCAGCTTCAACCGCCGGGAGGGCCGCCCCGGCGAGAAGGGCGTTCTGACCTCCCGCGTCATCGATCGCCCCATCCGCCCCCTGTTCCCTCACGACTTCCGCAACGACGTGTCCGTTATGTGCACCGTCATGAGCGTGGACCACGACTGCTCCCCCGAGATCTGCGGCCTCATCGGCACCTCCGCCGCCCTGGCCATCTCCGACATTCCCTGGAACGGCCCCGTGGGCGCTCTGAAGGTGGGCCTGGTGGACGGGAAGCTGGTGTTCAATCCCACCAGCGAGCAGCGCAAGGTCAGCGATCTGGACGTGACCGTTGTGTCCACCGGCAAGAAGGTGGTCATGATCGAGGCCGGCGCCAACCAGGTGCCCAACGACGTGATGTTCGAGGCCATCCGCATGGCCCATGAGGAAAATCAGAAGCAGGTGGCCCTGATCAACCAGATGGTCTCCGAGATCGGCAAGCCCAAGTTTGACTATCCCCACGCCGACTTTGACGATGAACTGTTTGAGAAGATCGTGAACGCCACCATGGACGAGGCCAAGGCCGCCATGGATACCGACGATAAGAACGTCCGGGAGGCCCGCTGGAACCAGCTCATCGAAAAGTGGCACCAGCTGTTCCTGGAGGACTATCCCGAGATGGATAAGTACCTGGAGGAGATCACCTATAAGTTCCAGAAGAAGATCGTCAAGGCCTGGCTGCTGGAGGGCCACCGGGTGGATGGCCGCCAGAGAAACGAGATCCGGCCCCTGGCCGCCGAGGTGGGCGTGCTGCCCCGGGTCCACGGCTCCGGCCTGTTTACCCGGGGTCAGACCCAGGTGCTGAGCGTGGCCACCCTGGATACCCTGTCCGCCAACCAGAAGCTGGACACCATCTGGGAGGAAACCGAGAAGCGGTATATGCACCACTATAACTTCCCCGGCTACTCCGTGGGCGAGGCCAAGCCTGCCCGCAGCCCCGGCCGCCGGGAGATCGGCCACGGTGCTCTGGCAGAGCGAGCCCTGCTGCCGGTGATCCCCCCGGTGGAGGAGTTCCCCTATGCCATCCGCGTGGTGTCTGAGGTGGTGTCCTCCAACGGCTCCACGTCCCAGGGCTCCATCTGCGGCAGCACCCTGGCCCTGATGGACGCCGGCGTGCCCATTTCCGCCCCGGTGGCCGGCATCTCCTGCGGCCTGATCCAGGACGACGACGGCTCCTTCACCACCTTCATCGACATTCAGGGCGTGGAGGACTTCCACGGCGAGATGGACTTTAAGGTGGCCGGCACCAAGAAGGGCATCACCGCCATCCAGATGGACCTGAAGAACGACGGCCTGACCATGGAGATCATCAAGAATGCTCTGGACATCACCTACGACGCCCGGTGCCAGATCCTGGACCAGATCATGCTGCCCTGTATCGCCGAGCCCCGGCCCGAGGTCAGCAAGTACGCCCCCAAGATGATCACCCTGCACATCGACCCCGACAAGATCCGGGAGGTCATCGGCAAGGGCGGCAGCGTCATCCAGAAGATCGTGGCCGAGTCCGGCGCCAAGATCGACATCGACGACGACGGCACCATCCACATTGCCTCCCCCGACGCCGACAGCTGCGCTATCGCCAAGAAGTGCATTGACGACATCGTGTTCGTGCCCGAGGTGGGCCAGCTGTACTATGGCCGCGTGGTGCGCCTGATGACCTTCGGCGCCTTCGTGGAGCTGGCTCCCGGCAAGGACGGCCTGGTTCACATCTCCAAGCTGGCCGACAAGCGCATCGAGAAGGTGGAGGACGCCTGCAAGGTGGGCGACATGATGTGGGTCAAGGTCACCGAGATCGACGAGAAGGGCCGCGTGAACCTGAGCCACAAGGACGCCATGAAGGAGATCCGGGCCAAGGAGGCCGCCGGCGAGATCATCAAGTAAATAACTGGAAAGTGGCTGCATAGTCACATGTATATACACCCACCGATTCCATCCATTGGAATCGGTGGGTGCTGCTTTATTTTTCGATAAGCAGACATAATTGAACGGGCTGTGCACGTGCGAAGGACAGGCGGATGGCATACATGCCACAATATATGGCTGCATCAAGATAAAATCGCACAATATGTTATAAAAAAAGAATTTATAAAAATTCTATGTCGTCCATTGAAAAACAGAAAGAAGTGTGTTAAAATACTAACTGAGTAGGGAGCAGCCCTAACCTCAATACAGTATATGCGCATAAATAATATACAATAGCAGGACGGAAACAAACACCAACCGACATGAAGGAGGACACTATGCCGAGAGGAGCACAGCCCAAGATCGCCGAGCGGGAAAGCCGGATGATCTATGCGGCCATCAAACTGTTTTTGGAAAACGGGTATGAGCAGACGACTACCGTAGCCATAGCGCAGGCAGCCGGTATGTCGTCATCTGCATTTTTTGCGGTATTTGCCAACAAGGAGGCACTGCTGCTGAAGCTGACCAAGTGGATGTATGAAAAGCAGTTTGCCATTACCGCTCGGCTGCTGGGCGAGGGCTATGAGCCTGAAATGTTTTACGCCGTGGAGCCGTCGATCCAGATGTATATCGCCGAGAAGTCCGAGGCCCTGCGGGAGCTGTATGTCTCCTCCTATTCCTATGCAGCCACGGCCAACTACATCCATCAGATGGCAACGGATAAGCTGGTGGAGCTGTTCGGCGCGGCGCATCCCCAGTATACCCGGCAGGATTTTTATGAGCTGGAGCTGGCTACCTCCGGTATGGTGCGCAGCTTTATGGCCCGGAAGTGCGACCGGAATTTCACCATGGAGCAGAAGCTGCGCCGGTTCCTGTCCTGCAGCATGACCATCTACGGCGTGGCGGAGGAGAAGCAGCAGCAGGTCATCGACCGGGTGCTGGAGATGGACCTGAAGTCCGTGGCGGACCAGTTGGTGGCAGATGCCATCCACCAGGCTGATGAGCAGTACCAGGAGGCTGAGCGCAAGGGCAAGGCCATTGAAGCTGCCAGAAATGGCTGAATTTTCGTATATCGTCCTGGACCTGGAGTGGAACCAGCCTCTGGACCGGGACAGCACCATCCGGGAGCCGTTTTTCTTCGACTCGGAGATCATCGAAATCGGGGCCCTGCGGCTGGATGAGCAGTTCCGGGAAACCGGCAGCTTCAAGACGTTTATCCGTCCCCGGTTTTACCCGCACATGAACGGGGATGTGGTGCGTCTGACAAAGATACGCGCCCAGGACCTGGAAAACGCTCCGGAATTTCCCCGGGCCTATGCAGATTTTACCCAGTGGTGCGGCGAGGATTGCTGCCTGTGTACCTGGGGACCGGACGACATTCCGGTGCTGATGGACAACCTGCTGATGCACGGAATGGATGCGGAGATGCCGTGCTGCTACGATTTGCAGCGGATCTTCGGCCACGAGATCATGCGGGACGACCGACAATGCTCCCTGGAACGGGCTATGGAGCTGCTGCACCTGACGCCGGACCGGGCCCACGATGCCCTGAACGATGCACGAAACACCGTGCAGATCTGCGGAAAGATGGACCTGGACGGGTGCATGGATGAGTACCGCCTGCGCTATGTGGGCTATCCCCAGGACCGGAGGGCCGGGCTGGTGCAGGGGCGTGAATACGCGTCTCTGGCGGAGGCGCAGGCGGACCCGGCGCTGACGGAGGCGGCATGCCCCTATTGCGGCGAGACAGTAACGCTGGGCCAGTGGGCCCGGAAGGACCCCAGGACGCTGCTGGCCTATGGCCGGTGCAGCCAGGAGGACGAGCTGTGCGCCGTGTGCCTGCACAGCCGGACGGCCAAGGGCGTGCGCCTGGGGCGCACGGTGTTCGAGATGAACGACGACCTGTGGGACACCTATCAGACCTGCCTGGAACGGCAGAAATAAATGAAACAGGCAAACAGGCCCCGGCGCGGTGCGCCGGGGTCTGTTCTGTCTGTTTATCGGGCGCGGCGGCGCTGGATGAACTTCACCAGCTCCACCACGGGAATCACCAGCACGGCCAGGGCCAGGGCAATGCCGTATTCCGCCCAGCCCACGGGAGTAAAGCCGAAGGCGGCAGCAATGGGCGGCACCTCCAGCACCACGGTGGTCAGGACCAGGGAGCCCAGCATAGCGGCCCAGAGGACCCGGTTGTGGCCCCGGAGGGTGAACACGCTGCGGCGCTGGGACCGCATGTTGAAGCTGTGGAAAATCTCGCACATGCTCATGGTCAAAAAGGCCATGGTCATGCCGTCCGGGGAGACGCCCCGGGGCATTTCAAAATAGCCCACCTCCATACAGTGGCCGATGAGATAGGAGATCAGGGTGATAACGGTGATGAGCACTCCCTGATAGGCGATGTCGAAGCCCAGGCCGCCGGAAAACACGCCGTCCTTGGCAGAGCGGGGCGGGCGGTCCATAATGTCCGGCTCCGGGCGCTCCAGGCCCAGGGCCAGGGCCGGGAAGCAGTCGGTGATCAGGTTGATGAACAGCAGATGCACGGGATTCAGCAGGGTGAAGCCCAGCAGGGCGGCGGTGAACACCCCCAGCACCTCGCTCATGTTGCTGGCCAGCAGGAAGGCGATGGCCTTGCGGATGTTGTCGTAAATGCGGCGGCCCTCGGCCACGGCTCCCACGATGGTGGCAAAGTTGTCGTCGGAGAGGACCATGTCCGCCACGTTCTTGGTGACGTCGGTGCCGGTGATGCCCATGCCCACGCCGATATCGGCGGATTTGATGGACGGGGCGTCGTTGACGCCGTCGCCGGTCATGGCGGTAACAGCGCCCCGGCGGCGCCAGGCGGTGACGATGCGGACCTTGTGCTCCGGCTGGACCCGGGCATAGACACTGTAGCGGTCCACGGTCTGGGTCAGCTCCTCATCGCTGAGGGCGTCCAGGTCCGCGCCGGTAAGGGCCTGGGCGGGGTCCGTAAGAATGCCCAGCTGGCGGGCGATGGCCACGGCCGTGTCCTTGTGGTCGCCGGTGATCATCACCGGGCGGATGCCTGCCCGGCGGCACTGGGCGATGGCGTCCTTTACCTCGGGCCGCACCGGGTCCATCATGCCCGCCAGGCCGATGAAGCACAGGTCCTGCTCCAGGCTCCGGGGAGAGACGTCCTCCGGCAGGCCGCCGGGCCAGGGACGGCTGGCGGCTGCCAGCACCCGCAGGG
>FR884139.1 GCA_000435975.1 Oscillibacter sp. CAG:241
TTTTCTTCGATTGTCCAACATGTATTGTAGTCCTACACACCGCGCCGCCATTTGCGGGGCCCACCCCTTGCAATCCCCCGGGGAAACGTTTATAATGAACATATTGTTATTCCGACTCAAAAGCAAGGAGGCTTCTCATCATGATCCAAGTCAACGCCGTAGGCGACGCCTGCCCCATTCCGGTGGTCAAGACTCTGCAGGCTCTGAAGACTCTGGCCGGTCCCGGCACCATGGAGACTCTGGTGGATAACCGCATCGCCGTGGAGAATCTGACCCGTCTGGCCCAGAGCAAGGGCTGCACCATCGAAACGGAGCAGCTGGCGGAAAACCGCTTCCGGGTCACCATCACTGCCCAGGCCGGAGCCCAGCTGCCCGATACCGCCGACGGCATCTGCACCGTTCCCTCCGAAAGGCCCGAGAACACCGTGGTGGTGATCTCCGCCGACCACATGGGCCAGGGAGACGACACCCTGGGCCGGGTGCTGCTGAAGGGCTTCCTGTTTGCCCTGACCCAGCAGGAGAAGCTGCCCCGCACCGTTCTGTTCTACAACGGCGGCGCTTTCGTCACCTGCGATGGCTCCGCGTCCCTGGAGGACCTGCACAAGCTGGAGGCGCTGGGGGTGGAGATCCTGACCTGCGGCACCTGTCTGAATCATTACGGCATCGCCGACAAGCTCCGGGTGGGTCAGGTGACCAATATGTACGTCATTGCCGAGAAGCAGATGAACGCCACCCTGGTGATCCGGCCTTGACCCGCCAACGGACTCCGGCCCTGGTGATCTCCTTCCAGGAGACGGCTCAGGCCCTGGCGGCGGAGGCCCTGTTCGGGCGGCTGTCTCTGCCGGGGCGCATCATCCCGCTGCCGTCCCGCATTTCCGCCGGGTGCGGCCTGGCCTGGAAGGCGGACCCCGGCGACGAAACCGCCCTGACGGCGGCGCTGGATGAAAACGGCATCGGCCACGGCCCCTGCTGCGTATTGGAGATGTTCTGATGATGGAGATTTATCTGGACAGTGCTGCCACGTCCCTGCACAAGCCGCCCCAGGTGGCCCAGGCGGTGGCAGAGGCCATCTGTAAGGCGGGAAACGCCGCTCGGGGCGCTCATGGGGCGTCCCTGTCCGCCCTGCGGACGGTGTATGATACCCGCTGCCTGGCGGCCCGGCTGCTGGGCTGCCCCCGGCCGGACCATGTGGTTTTTGCCGCCAACTCCACCATGGCTCTGAACATCGCCATATGCGGCCTGCTGTCCCCGGGGGACCACGCCATTTCCACGGACCTGGAGCACAACTCGGTGCTCCGGCCCCTGTATGCCCTGCAACGGCAGGGAATGGCCCTGAGCTTTGTCCCGGCGGACAAAAACGGGCAGGTTTCTTATGATGCTTTTGAAAGGCTGTTCCGGCCCAATACCCGGGCCGTGGTATGTACCCACGCCTCCAATGTCACCGGCGACGTGCTGGATATCCCCCGCATTGCCGCCATGGCCCACCGCCGCGGTGCGTTGCTGATCCTGGACGCGTCCCAGACGGCGGGAGCCATTCCCCTGGACATGACGGCCCTGGGGGCGGACGTGGTGTGCTTTACGGGCCACAAGAGCCTGCTGGGCCCCCAGGGCACCGGCGGCCTGTGTATCCGCCCGGGGGTGGAGGTCCGGCCCCTGCTGCGGGGCGGCAGCGGCGTTCACTCCTTCGACAGGGATCAGCCCGCCGCCTATCCCACCCGCCTGGAGGCCGGAACCCTGAACAGTCATGGCCTGGCGGGGCTTCACGCCGCTCTGGAATACCTGCTGGCAGAGGGGGTGGAAAGCCTGTACGCCCGGGAGCACGGGCTGATGCTGCGGTTTTACCGGGGCGTCCGGGAGCTTCCCGGCGTCCGGGTGTATGGCGACTTTTCCGCCCCTTGCCGGGCGGCCATCGTGTCCCTGAACATCCGGAACCTGGATTCCGGCGAGGTGTCTGATGCGCTTTTGCAGGGCTGGGGCATTGCCACCCGCCCCGGCGCCCACTGCGCGCCCCGGCTCCACCAGGCTCTGGGCACCCGGGAGCAGGGTGCGGTGCGCTTTAGCTTTTCCCCCTTCAACACGGAGGAGGAGATCGATGCCGCCGTGGCCGCCGTGGCCCAGCTGGCCCAGTGATATGCAGGTCTGTCAAACAGATTGGTGGGAAGGTATTGCTCTGCGCTTGTTTCTTTACCGAATCTACACTGGAGAAATGCTATGATGTAAGCACACAGTAAGAAAGAGGAGCTCCGTGGAAAACGACAGCAGCGACGATAACGGTTAACCGCTCTTATATGACCTGTTCATATGCGGCATACCTGCGCCCTTTACTGCGGTATCGGGTATAGGTGTGTCTTTTTTGCGTGAACAGAAGGCGGAAGAATGTTATGTGTTCAGCGCTGGAGCCGACTTACTTTGTACCGGAAACTGTGAAAGCCGATGTTCTATTTCAGAACATAAAGCAGACGCATACGACATTTACTTTACGGTCTCCGAGCTGAGTGCGTACAGGGTATCCTTCATCACAGTCAGGCAATGCCGCATCTGTTTGACCTGCGCACAGTAAAGCGATTACGCGATTCAAAAGGAGTGAGGATAATGACGGAAGAAATGCCTTGCAGAAAGCGCCGCCTTTCGTCTTTTCAAATTATCATATTGGGCTTTGCCGGGGTCATTCTGCTGGGTGCGCTGCTGCTGATGCTGCCGCTCTCCACAACAGCCGGGTGCGTAACGCCATTTCATGAAGCGCTTTTCACCGCGACCTCCGCTGTTTGTGTAACGGGGCTTGTGGTGCAGGACACCGGCAGCTATTGGTCGGGCTTTGGTCAGACGGTGATCCTGACGCTGATTCAGATAGGCGGGCTTGGTGTCGTCACCGTGGCGGCATCGGTTGCGCTGCTGTCCGGGCGAAGGATCTCTCTGATGCAGCGCAGCACCATGCAGGACGCCATTTCAGCGCCGAAGGTCGGAGGGATCGTCCACCTGACCCGGTTCATCCTGCGGGGAACATTTCTGATCGAACTGGTCGGCGCACTCGTCATGCTGCCGGTGTTTTGCCGGGACTACGGATGGCACGGGATCTGGATGGCGGTGTTTCATTCCGTCTCCGCCTTTTGCAACGCCGGGTTTGACATTCTGGGAACGAACAATAACTTGTATCCGTCCCTTACCGGTTATGTCCAAAATCCGGTGATCAATATCACGATCATGCTGCTGATCATAACCGGCGGCATCGGATTCCTGACATGGGATGACATTTGCGAAAACAAGCTGCACTTCCACCGTTACCGAATGCAGAGCAAGGTGATTCTTGTCACGACACTCACGCTGATCGTCCTTCCGGCGCTGTTTTTCTTCTTTGCGGATTTTGATGCCCTTCCCCTCGGAGAGCGGATTCAGGCAGCCCTGTTCCAATCGGTCACGCCGAGAACGGCGGGCTTCAACACCGTCGATCTGCCCGCCATGTCCAGCGCATCTCTGAGCGTGATGATCCTTCTGATGCTCATTGGCGGTTCTCCCGGGTCCACGGCAGGCGGCATGAAAACCACCACGCTGGCAGTCCTGCTTGCCAATGCTGCCGCGACCTTCCGCCAGCGGGACAGCGCCCAACTCTTTGGGCGCAGAGTCGATTGCGGCGCCGTCAAAACCGCCGCGACCATCCTGACGATGTATCTTGCCCTGTTCTTTGGCGGAGGCGTTTTTATCAGCGTATACGAGGATCTTCCGCTGTCCTCCTGCCTGTATGAAGCAGCGTCGGCGGTAGGCACGGTGGGACTGACATTGGGTATTACGCCGCAGCTGCATATTCCCTCGCAAATGGTATTGATCGCGCTGATGTATCTGGGCAGAGTTGGCGGGCTTACGCTCATTTATGCGGCGGTGTCCAGTAAGAAAACCGGCAGCGCAAAGCTGCCGCAGGAAAGCATCACGATTGGATAAGCAAAGGAGTATCTATCCCATGAAAAATGTTTTATTGATCGGAGCAGGCCGCTTCGGGCGGCATATCGCCATGCAGCTCTCTCAACTGGGGCATCAGGTCATGGCAGTCGATACCAATGAGGAACGGATCAACGATGTGCTTCCGTTTGTCACCAACGCACAGATCGGCGACAGCACCAATGCGGAGTTCCTGCGTTCGCTCGGTATCGGAAATTTTGATGTTTGTTTTGTGACCATCAGCGGCAGCTTCCAGAACTCGCTGGAGACCACCTCGCTGCTGAAAGAGCTGGGTGCCAAATGCGTGGTATCCCGCGCCGAACGCGATGTGCAGGCGAAGTTTCTGCTCCGCAACGGCGCAGATAACGTGGTCTACCCTGAAAAGCAGGTGGCAAAATGGGCGGCGATCCGATTCACTGCCGACCATATTTTCGACTACATAGAGATCGACGAGCAGCACGCCATCTTTGAAGTGCAGGTGCCGGAGGCGTGGATCGGGAAAAGCGTTGGTGAGCTGAACGTCCGCAGAAAGTTTGGCATCAACATTCTTGGCATCAAACGCGCAGGAGAAACGGATGTTTCCGTTACGCCGGACACCATATTGTCCGATGACATTACGATTTTGGCGTTGGGTGAGTATAAAGCCCTGCATAAGTGCTTTCGGATTTGAAAAGGGTTTCCATACTGACGGAAAGGAAAAGCCAGGATATGAGCCGATAGCGGCGAGGGGCTTATCCGAATAACGGAGGAGGCGTTGGCCTTCTCCGTTTTTTCTTTCAGGATAGCGTCCGTCAGACTCTCGCCCGTTTCCCTAAATTAAAGATATTGGTTATGTATGAGTGCCTACGCCTACTTGCATAGGTACTCATATTCGTTGTTTTACTCAATTTTGCCGATAAATCGGTAGTAGATGTCAATATCCTGCTCACGCATACCGTCCACGATGGCTGCTTCGTGAATGACGATTTCCTCAATCAGCGTATTCAGAAGCTCCGCTGTCAGTTCGGTGGGATTAGCGTATCATAGTCTGCTACACTAAATTCAATCTCATAAAAACATATCCATCTTCAACGGAATCTGAATAGGCAAATCCCAACTTTGTCCAAAACTTCTGCGCAGCTGTATGGCGCTGATTTACAGGAGCTGAAACTCGTCTTGCTTTGTATTCCTTATAAAGGAAATCAATACAGAGTTTGGCAGCAGCAGTTCCATACCCCTTTTTTTGATAGGCATCATCAATAAAAAAATTGATTATTTGATAGTTTTCTTCACCAACATACATTGAAACAAAGCCAATCATTGTTTCATCAGCATAAATTGCAAATGGCTTGGTGTCTTTATAATGAACCCATGCTTCTGCCAGAGAATACGCCACAGAATCCACAAAATTTTCATTTGCAACGCTGGCTTTAAGATTAAGACAGTCTGTGTAGTTATTCTCGTTGATTGTTCGTAGCTCTATCATTTTATCTTTCTCCCAATTTTCATATCCTGTCGCCACTTGGGAGCTTCGCCATCGTCTGCCCAATGCTCATCCATAGAGGCGATCTTACCGTCTTTCAGCTTGATACGACAAACCACATAGCCTGCGTATTTGTCATCCACAAGGGCGGCATACACCGGAAACTTGGCAAAAAGATATTCTTCCATTTCTTCTCGTCCTGCTTTAATGTTCGGCCTGGATGCAATGCCTTTATATGAACGCAGCTCTACACGAAATAGGGCAACCATTTCTGCAAGTGCATCATTTGCTTGTTTTATCTCTAATATCTCCATCATAATTGCCCTCCTTTGGCTGCATACAAAATCTCATAATAATTATAGCATAAATATGTGAAAAAATCTATCATATACATGGAAATCCCGCCCGTCCCGATATATTTGTGATCGGAACGGGCAGGACATAGTTAATCAAGCGGCTTATACTCGGTTACAGTTTTCAAATAAGTTTCGGGATTGCCGTTCAAGATAAGGTCGTTATACTCCAAAGGAGCGTTGTAAATTAGATAGTCAAGCTCTGACCGTTCATACATATTTCGGGCAACCTCGTTCTCAACGGCAATCGTATCAATCGCAATCATGCTGCCATCGGTGAATTTCAGTTCCACACAGCAGTTATCGAAGTTATATTCGCAGGAAATCAGCTTTTTCATAGGGTTTACCTCCAAAAATGTTTTGTTTGGAAGTAATGTAAGCGTGGGTTTTTAGTGTGGTATCTTTAAGTTTGGGAAACCCCGTTTTCCCAGCGGGAGACCGCCTGACGGGTCACAAATACCTTTTCCGCAAGCTCGTCCTGTGACAGTCCCATCTTTGTCCTGAGCTCTAAAATCACATTTTTGGTAGGCTCTCGCCCGTTTCCTCCTTGAACTTGCAGGAGAAGCACAGGCGGCCAAGGAACAGTCCCTCCGTTTTGCACAAAACCATTCTGTCAGAATAGTGCGAATTGTTGAAATTCTCAATAGGGGTTGACGAAAAGAATGGGGCTTGCTATACTATAAATGCCTTTGTCAGACACATGACAAAAGACGAAGTTTTGCTGGAGGTATGGAACATGAATCGGTGCAAACGATGGCTCGCATTACTACTGGGTGCCGTACTGCTGCTGGGCACGATGTCCGGCTGCAGCGGCACAACGGCCTCTGACAGTGAGGACGGCGCATATCGGAAAATCAATTTGTCCATGGCGGTCAACGGAACAGACACGCAAATCGACTCGCTGGTAGCCCACCACTTCGCAGACCTGGTGGCGGAGCGTTCAGGCGGAAGCATCACCATTGATGTGTTTCCCAACGACACGCTGGCCGGCGGCAACAGCACCAAGGGCGTGGAGTATATCGCCGTAGGCGCAGCGGATCTGGGAGCTTATGCCACCTGCGTCCTGGCCAACATAGAGCCCAAGATGTCCGTGGCGACGCTGCCCTGGTCCTTTACCTCCTATCAGGAGGCACGGCAGGTCATCGACACCACCGGCGGTGCTTACTACGCAGAGCTGCTGGATGCAAAGGGCATCACGTATCTGGGTTCCTTCCACAACGGCTTCCGCCAGCTCACCAACAGCAAGCATCCGGTCACCACACCGGAGGATCTGAAGGATCTGAAGATCCGTGTCCCCGGCTCGGCGGTATATATGGGCGTATTCAAGGCGCTGGGCGCCAGTCCCACGGCCATGAGCTGGAGCGAGGTGTTCACCGCCATCCAGCAAAAGACCATTGACGGACAGGAAAACGGCTGCTCCGTGACCAAATCCGCCAAGATGGATGAAATTCAGAAGTACATGACCATCTGGAATTACAGCTACGAAAATGATCTCTTTGTGGCCAACAAAAAGGTTTGGGAAAGCCTGGACGAAAATACACAGGCGCTTCTCCAGCAGTGCGCCTCCGATGCCTGCGAATGGGGCCGCGATCGGCTGGAGGCCGAGGAGGACGAGCTGATCCAGGGCTTCCAGGACGCCGGTATGCAGGTGGATATCCTGACGGAGGAGCAGCTTCAGGCCTTTAAGGACGCGGTAAGTGACGTAACGGCTGAGCTGAAGGCCCAATATGGCGAAGCCGCCTGTGCCGCTTTCGGCATTGAATGAGGAGGATCCATATGTTTGAGAAAATCGAAAAATTCGTTTCCTGCGCGTGCGTTTCCATTATGGCGGTGCTGGTCTTTTCAAACGTCATCGCCCGCTTCCTGTTCAAGCATTCTCTGGCGGTTTCGGATGAAATGTCCACCTACCTATTTGTCCTGATGAGCTTTATGGGTACCGCCATCGCGGCCCGGCGCAGAGCGCATCTGGGGCTTTCCATCATCACCGACCATGTCAGTCCCCATACGCGGCTGATCATCCAGCTGGTCATGTACGGCATCTCCGTGCTGTTCTGTCTGCTGATCGTGTTTTTCGGTATACAGATGGTCATCAGCCAGTATCGGCTGGGTCAGGAAACTGCCAATATGCAGTGGCCCGAGTGGATCTATGGGTCCTTCGTCCCCATCGGCGCAGCCTTTGCGGCAATTGCTTTTTTCCAGACCATGCTGGTCATGTGCAAGGAATATAAAGAACAGGAGGGCAAGAAATAATGGTCGGAATCGTATTATTGGGCGTCTTTGTGGTGCTGCTGGTGTTCGGCGCACCCATCGCCGTGTGTCTGGGTATGTCCAGCGTAGGCGCTATTCTGACGCAGGGTGCGGGTAAGCCTCTGGACGCCATTATGAGCGTGCTGCCCCGTCTGTGCTCCTCTGCCAGCAGCAAATTTGTTTTGCTGGCGATCCCCTTCTTCATCCTCTCCGGCAATGTGATGGAAAAGGCCGGCATTTCCGGCCGCCTTATCAATCTGGCGGAGAAGTGCCTGGGCCACATCCGCGGCGGCATGGCCATGGTCTGCGTGGTGGTTTCCTGCTTCTTCGCAGCGATCTCCGGCTCCGGCCCCGCCACGGTGGCGGCCTTGGGTCTGATCATGATCCCCGCCCTGGTAAAGGCCGGATATCCCGCCGCCTTCTCCTGCGCTCTGATGGCGGCAGGCGGCGCCATCGGCGTGGTGATCCCGCCGTCCATCACCTTTGTTGTGTATGGTTCTATTGCGGACGCCTCCATCACCGACCTCTTCAAGGCCGGCGTGATCCCCGGTCTGCTGATGGGCGCAGGCTTGATCGTTGCTGCGCTGGTCGTCGGCCGGAAGATGGATCTGAAGGTGCTTCCCAAGGCCACCGGCAAGGAGCGCTGGAAAGCGTTCAAGGATGCATTCTGGGGTCTTTTGATGCCCGTCATCATCCTCGGCGGTATCTATGGCAGCATCTTCACCCCCACCGAGGCGGCCGCCGTCTCCGTGTTCTACGGGCTGATCGTGGGTATCTTCGTCTATCGGGAGATCAGCCTGAAGAAGATCAAGGACATCCTCATTGACTCCTGCAGCACCACGGCCACCGTCATGTTCATCACCATGGGCGCCACGCTGTTCGGCTATGTGCTCACCCGCGCCCGGCTGGATCTGGCCATTGAGGGCTTTATGATGAATGTCACCGGCGGCAGCTCGATCATCTTCTTCATCATCGTGAACATCGTCCTGCTGATCGCCGGATGCTTCCTGGACTCCACCTCCGCGCTGTACATTTTCACGCCGCTGTTCGCGCCGGTGGCGCTGCAGCTGGGCATTGACCCCATTCATCTGGGCACGGTGATGATCGTGAACCTGGCCGTGGGCCTGTTCACGCCGCCGGTGGGCGTCAACCTGTATGTGGCCTGCGGCATCGGCAAGATCAAGATCGAGGAGATCACCAAGGGCATCGTCCCCTGCCTTGTGGCAGAGCTGGTCGTTCTGCTCCTCGTCACCTATATCCCCGCTCTCTCCACCATGCTTGTTGGTTGACCCTGCGGGAAAGCTCCGGGTACCTCTCCTCCCGGAGCTTTCCTGCAAAAAAGCCCCGGAACGGACAGCTGCTCCCGCATTTTGTACAAAAAGCCGCCCTCTGATTTGTAGAAAACCAAAAAAGTCAAAAACCCTATTGACTTTGTCCGACAAAGGAGTATACTGTACTCATAGTTTGTCAGACATATTACAATACCCCTTCGAAAATGTTATTATGAGGTGATTTTTATGAAAGACATTTCCATTCAGGAGCTGAAAAACACCGCCGTACAAATGCGCATGAAGGTCATTGACATGATCTACAAGGCCCAGTCCGGCCATCCGGGCGGCTCTCTTTCCGCCGCAGATTTTGTTACCGCCTGCTATTTCAAGTACATGAACCTCGACCCCAAGAACCCCCGCTGGCCGGATCGCGACCGCATGGTGCTCTCCAAGGGTCATGTCTGCCCCATCCAGTATGCCTGCCTGGCAAGCGTCGGCTTCTTCCCCGAGTCCGAGCTGGACACGCTGCGCAAGGAGGGCTCCATGCTGCAAGGACACCCCTCCATGAACAAATGCCCCGGCATTGATATTTCCACCGGCTCTCTGGGACAGGGTCTGGCCTGCGCCGCCGGTATGGCGCTGGCAGGGAAGCTGGATCACAAGGACTACAAGGTCTTCTGCGTGGTGGGCGACGGTGAATCGCAGGAGGGCGAGATCTGGGAGGCTGCCAATACCGCCCACAAGTACAAGCTGGATAACCTGATCGTTTTTGTAGACAACAACAATCTCCAGCTGGACGGCACCTGCGACGAGGTGATGCCCAACGGCGATCTGGGTGAGAAGTTCCGCGCCTTCGGCTGGGAAACGCTGGAGATCGACGGCCACAGCATGGAGGAGATCGTAGCTACGCTGGATAAGTGCTACGCCTCCCGGAACGGCAAGCCCAAGTGCATCTATGCACACACCGTCAAGGGCAAGGGCGTCTCCTTTATGGAAAACCAGTGCGGCTGGCACGGCGTCGCCCCCAATGATGAGCAGTATAAGCAGGCCATGGCTGAGCTGAAGGCCCAGCTGGTTCACTAAGCAAGGAGGGACATGAAATGAGCGAAAAGAAGAATATCGCCACCCGCGACGGCTTCGGCCACGAGATCGTAGCACTGGGCAAGGAAAATCCCGACCTGCTGGTCGTGGATATCGACATCGGCAAGAGCTGCAAGACCGGTGATTTCCGCAAGGAGCTGCCCGGGCAGTATATCAATGTGGGCATTGCCGAGCAAAACGGCGCCGGTCTGGCCGCGGGCCTTGCCACCTGCGGGAAGGTCCCCTTCGTGGTGACCTACGCGGTGTTCGGCTCTCTGCGTATGTGCGAGATGATCCGTCAGGAGGTCTGCTATCCCAACCTGAATGTGAAGTTTGCCTGCTCCCACGGCGGCGTGACCCCTGCCAACGACGGCGCCTCTCACCAGTCCATTGAGGACATGGGCGTGCTGCGCACCATCCCCAACATGACGGTCATCATGCCCGCTGATTATAACGCCGCGCGCAAGCTGGTGCGGCAGGCCGCTGAGACTTACGGTCCCATGTATCTGCGCTTCACCCGTGACGCAGTGCCTCAGATCTATGACGAGGATGTGGAGTTCACCATTGGTAAGGCTCACACCATTCAGGACGGCAAGGATGTTGCCATCATCGCCAACGGCGATACCGTCCGTCTGGCCATCGAGGCCGCCAGGGAGCTGGCAGGCAAGGGCATCAGCGCCCGCGTTCTGGATATGCACACCATCAAGCCCCTGGATGTGGAGGCCGTCACCGCCGCCGTCAACGACATTGGCAAAATCATCACCGTGGAGGATCACAACATTCTCAACGGTCTCGGCTCCGCCGTGTGCGAGGTGGCTGCCGAAATGGGCAAGGGCATCGTCAAGCGCGTGGGCATTCAGGATCAGTTCGGTCAGTCCGCTCCCTATGAGCGTCTGCTGGCCATCAACGGCGTGACGGTGGAGCATATTGTGGAGCTGGCCCAGGAGCTGGCCCGGAAATAAATCAGACATACAGGAGGATATTTCCATGAAAATCGGATTTGTCGGCTGCGGCGCCATCGGCAGCTGCTATGCAAGCTATCTTTCTAAGGTACACGAGGTCTGTGTGCTGGACACCTATGCCCCGGTCATCGAGGCTATCCGGAAAAACGGCATTCTGCTGGATGAATGCGTTCCCGGCGTCGGGAATGGCGAAACCGTATCCTATCGTCCCGCCATGGCTACCACCGATCCCAAGGAGATCGGTGTGGTGGATCTGCTGATCGTTTTCGTACACTATCAGTACCTGGAGGCGGCTGTCCGCAATGCGCTGCCTATGATCGACAGGCACACCATGATCCTGTGCCTGCAAAACGGTCTGGGCAACTATGACGAGATCGCCAAGGTGGTCCCCGAGGAGCAGATCATCATCGGCAACACCGCCTTCGGCTCCACCCCCATCGAGCCGGGTCATGTCCGGCACACCGGCACCGGCGTTACCAACATGGGTTCCCTGAAGGCTCCCATGGAAAATGTGGAGCGCATGGCGGAGGGCTTGCGTGCCGCCGGCCTGGAGGTACAGGTTCACGAGAATGTGATGAACGCCATTTGGCACAAGCTGCTGGCCAATGTAGCCATCAACGGCATGAGCGCCCTGCTGGAAACGAAAAACGGCTTTGTAGACGCCAATCCCTACGCCCACGAGGCGGCCCGTATGCTGGTGGAGGAGGCCATCGTGGTGGCCAACGCCTGCGGCTGCACGCTGGAGCATGACGCGGAGCTGGAGCACGCTTTCGAGGTTGCCAGAATGACTGACGAGACCATTAGCTCCATGGTGCAGGATGTGACCCACCACAAGGAAACGGAGATCCGCATCATCACCGGCGCTGTGTGCCGTCTGGGACGGGAGCATCACGTCCCCACCCCCTGCAACGATCTGCTTTTGCAGTTGGTTTTGGCCAAGCAGTCCATCTATCTGGGCCGCTGAGCAAAGTCGGCGCGGCGCTTTTGGAGGCGTCAGGCGGCAAATATCTTGCCGTCTGGCGCCTTTTCCATGTACCGTATGGAAGTTCCTTCTTGACGCAGAGCGCCTTTTGTACTATGTTATACATAGTAGCGTATAAGGAGAGGAGCAAACTGCCATGAGTGAAACCCCGGCTTATGTGAAGAATTTAAAGAAGGAGTCTGTTGTGCAGAGCGTCATCAACTGTCTGACGGACGCTATGCGCAGCAAGGAGCTCAAGCCCGGCGACCGCATCCCGCCTGAGCCGGAGCTGGCCGCCTCTATGGGCGTTGCACGCAGCTCCGTGCGGGAGGCCATCAAGATCCTGTCGTATCTGGGTGTGCTGGAGAGTAAGCGAGCGGAGGGTACCTTTGTCTGCAGCGGCTTTCAGGAGAGCATGATCGATCCCATGATCTATGGCATCATCCTCAATCAGGATTCCTCCGAAAACCTGATGGAGCTGCGGGAAATGGTGGAGTCCGGCATTATGCGGCTGGCCAGCGCAAAATACAGCGAGGAGGCGGGCCGCGCACTGGCCGCCATACTGGATCAGATGACCGGCATCGTGCAGAGCGGTGAAAATGTGGTAGACCGCTTCTTCGAGGTGGATAACACCTTCCACAACCTGATCTCGCAGATGGGGAAGAACCCCCTGGCCGACAAGATCAGCCGCGTCGTCCGCACCCTGACCCATGCCATGCGCTATGAAACGGTAGCCACTATGCTCAACACCGGGCGCGGCGAGGAGCTGATTGCCGCCCACCGCTGCCTGCTGGAAACGCTGCAAAACCGCCGGCTGGAGAACGTGGAGGAGCTTGTCCGGACCACCTACTTCGAGGATGCCCTCCACATCTGACGGCGCAGCCGTGCGCCTCTTTGTGACCGTATGTTTTCTTTCATCCGCAACGATCTCATATTTTGTTTTGTAAGGAGGAATTCCCATGTCCGCATTGAGATCCCGTGTGCACCTTGGCAGCAAGGCACCCCTGAGCGAACAGGAACTCCGGCAGATCGACGCCTATTGGCGTGCTGCCAACTATCTGACCGCCTGCCAGCTCTATCTGCTGGATAACCCCCTGCTGGAGCGTCCTCTCGTCAGGAGCGACATCAAGCAGACCGTGGTGGGTCACTGGGGCACCTGCCCCGGGCAGAACTTCATCTATACGCACCTGGACCGGGTCATCAAGCGGGACGACCTGGACATGATCTATCTCTCCGGCCCCGGCCACGGCGGCAACGCCATGGTGGCCCAGGACTGGCTGGACGGCAGCTACACGGAGGTGTATCCCAATATCACCCGGGATAAGGAGGGAATGCAGAAGCTCTTTAAGCGCTTCTCCTTCCCCGGCGGTATTCCCAGCCACGTAGCACCGGAGACCCCCGGCTCTATCCACGAGGGCGGTGAGCTGGGCTACTCCTTGGCCCACGCCTTCGGCGCGGTGGCGGATAACCCCAATCTGATCGCCGCCTGCGTGGTGGGCGACGGCGAGGCGGAAACCGGCCCGCTGGCCACCTCGTGGCACGGCAACAAGTTCGTCAACCCCATTACCGACGGCGCGGTGCTGCCCATTCTGCACCTCAACGGCTTCAAGATCGCCAATCCCACCATCTTCTCCCGCATGAGCCATGAGGAGGTGGAGTGCTTCTTCCTTGGCTGCGGCTGGAAGCCCTACTTTGTGGAGGGCAGCGATCCCATGACCATGCACCAGCAGATGGCGTCCGTTCTCGACGCGGCGATCCGCGAGATCAAGCGCATCCAGCGGGAGGCCCGGAAATCCGGCGAAGCCAAGCGTCCCCGCTGGCCCATGATCGTGCTGCGCACCCCCAAGGGCTGGACAGGCCCCAAGGAGGTGGACGGACTGCCGGTGGAGAACTGCTGGCGGGCCCATCAGGTGCCTATCTCCATGGGCGCGGACACGGACAGACACCTGGCCCAGCTGGAGACGTGGCTGCGGTCCTATAGGCCGGAGGAGCTGTTCAACGCCGACGGTACGCCTGTGGAGCTGGTAGCCTCCTTCCCCCCTGCGGGCAGCCGGCGCATGGGTGCAAATCCCCACGCCAACGGCGGTCTGCTGCTGCGGGACCTGCGCACTCCCGATTTCCGGGACTACGCCGTGGACGTCAAGTCCCCCGGCTCCGTGGAGGCCCAGGATATGTATGTTCTCGGTACCTATGTCCGGGATGTGATGAAGCTGAACATGGACGCCCGGAACTTCCGCATCTTTGCGCCGGACGAAACGGCGTCCAACCGCCTGCAGGCCGTTTTCGATGTGACCGGCCGCCGCTTCCTGGACCAGCAGATCCCCGGCATTGACGACCACCTGGACCCCGACGGGCGGGTGATGGACTCCATGCTCTCCGAGCATTTCTGCGAGGGCTTTTTGGAGGGCTACCTGCTCACCGGACGTCACGGCTTCTTTGACAGCTACGAGGCGTTCATCCGCATCGTGGACTCCATGTTCGCCCAGCACGCCAAGTGGCTGAAGATGTGCAGCGAGCTGCCCTGGCGGCACGACATCGCCTCCCTCAACTATATCCTCGCCTCCAATGTGTGGCAGCAGGACCACAACGGCTTCACCCACCAGGACCCCGGCTTCCTGGACCATGTGGCCAACAAGAAGGCGGATGTGGTGCGGATGTATCTGCCGCCGGATGCCAACTGCCTGCTGAGCTGCTTTGACCACTGCATCAAGAGCCGCAACTATGTGAATGTCATTGTGGCCAGCAAGCACCCCCGCCAGCAGTGGCTGACCATGGAGCAGGCGGTGAAGCACTGCACCCAGGGCATCGGCATCTGGAGCTGGGCCTCCAACGACCAGGGCGAGGAGCCGGATGTGGTCATGGCCTGCTGCGGCGACACACCTACGCTGGAAACGCTGGCTGCCGTCAGCATTCTGCGTAAGGAGCTGCCGGAGCTGAAGATCCGTGTGGTAAATGTGGTGGATCTGATGAAGCTCCAGCCCCACACGGAGCATCCCCACGGCCTGACCGACGAGGAATACGATGGTTTGTTCACCAAGGATAAGCCCATTATCTTCGCCTATCACGGGTATCCCACCCTGGTCCACGAGCTGACCTATCGCCGGCACAACCGGAATCTCCACGTCCGCGGCTACAAGGAGGAGGGCACCATCACCACGCCCTTCGATATGCGGGTGCTCAACGACATTGACCGGTTTGATCTGGTCATCGACACGGTGCGCCGTCTGCCGCAGCTGGGCAATCGCGGCGCATACCTGGTCCAGAAGATGCAGGATAAGCTGGTAGAGCATCGCCAGTACATCCGCGACAACGGTGTGGATCTGCCCGAGATCCGCAGCTGGAAGTGGGATGAAGGCCTGAACAGTGCTGAGTGAGGTTTGATGATCGTAGAGGTCATCCCCGGCGCGGCGGACAGCGCGCATGACACGGACACCGGGCGGAGCCCGTTCGCGTTCTGACCTGCGCCGCGGCATACACCTATAAATTTTGCGCAAAAAGTCTCCCGGCATACCACGCGCGTGGTATGCCGGGAGCTTTTTGCTTGGATATCTCCGTGGTAGAGGCCTCTGCCAGCATGTTCAACACCAATTCCAGTGTCGTCATGTTATTATCATTTTGTGCCATTTGAATCACCACGCTTTTTTCAGACTGATGCCGAACTCTCCGCGATGGCTCATGCGCCGGGGCTTGCGGTTCAGGCTTGCCGTACCGATGATCTCGCCATATACCTTGGCGAGATACTGCACATTGTCCGTTGATTCACACTGCAAACGCAGATAGTCTTGCTCCCATTCACCGCTCGTCCTGCTCTTATCCATGATCAGTCACTCCTTTATGTGCGCCTGTACCGGTACAGATACAGGGCCGTTTCCAATGCCAATCGCTTCATCGGATCGACCGGATCGGCCTCCAGCAGCAACCATAGCTGCTGGAGCCGGTAACTCACGGTGTTGTAGTGCAGGTGCAGCTCCCGCGCCATCCGGCGCTGGTTGCCCATACAGCGCAGCCAGCTCGCCAGCGTGTCCAGCAGCTCTTGCCGCCGCGGCTCTGGCTGCCGCAGGAGCGTTCCCAGCTGCCGATGGATATAGGCATCCGTTTCCGCCGGGGAGGATTCCTCCAGCAGCCGTACCACCCCCGCTGGGTCGTCTGTCACGCAGGGTGCTTCCGTTCGCGCTGCCATGTGGAGTGCCGCACGGGCGCTGCGGTCTGCTTTCTGAAAACCCACCGTACCGCCGTAGGGGCGGCTGACGCCGCAGATAACGCCGTGGTCGGCGGCAAAGTCCGCCATCACCCGCCGCAGCGGTATCTCCAGCGCGAACAGGTCGTCCGCCTCCAGCACCAGCAGAAGGCCATCCTCCAACAGTGCCCCCCACATGTCCGCGCCCAGCGCCCGGCAGCACTCTTCTGCCTCGTGCAGCCAAGAGCGCCGCTGCAATTCCGGCGCATCCGCCCGTATCCGCAACAGGGTATGCGGACATTCCAAATGGATACCGGACTCCGCCGCCTGCCGCTCCATCTCTTCGCTCAGCGGCGCGCCAGAGATGAGATGGTGCAGTAATACGGCCAGCTGCCGCTCCTGTTCCGCCGGTATTCGCCGCCGTGCGATCTCGCGGGACACCGCATCGGCCAACTCGGCAAAGCGCATATCGGTCGGCAGTTGGAGCAGCGGCAGTCCCAGTCGGTCAGCCTTCTCCGCCAGCGCCGCCGGCAGGGGGCTGGGCAGGTAACGCCCCGGCTTGATACCCACGCCGGACAGGCCTTTTTCTGCCGCCGTGGGCAGCAGCGCATCCACGGCCTGCGGATCGTCTGCGATGGCAAAACCAGTGGTGATGAGCAGTTCTCCCTGCGCCAGCCAGCGCGCGTAGTCCGGTGTGTCCGTCAGGTTGACACCGCTGACCCTACGGCCAAGTCCCGCCGCGCCGCCGCAGACCGTGCAGCCCGCGAACACGGGCAGGCGCAGTACCTCCTGCAGTGTGGGATAGTCCGCTGTGTGCTGTGATGTCATGGCTTCTGCCCCCCTTGTGATACTATCACAATTTTCATAGAAATGTTCATTTATTTTTGCCAATGGAACAGACCGTCCGTTGTTTTATGATAGCGGTAGTAAAACGAACGGAGGTATATTCCATGGCAAAGCAAATGAAACAGGATACTCCTTTAGTCCCCCGCAAGCGGAGACTGGCCGCGCTGATAGCAGCCGCCCGGTGCGCCGGAGAGAAACGTGACACGCTCTCCTGCCATGCCCGCCGCTGCACCGCCTCATCCATGGCGCAGGGTCTGAAGCACTACGCCTGACGCGGCGCACCCCTTCGGCAGACTCCCCCGGCAATATGCCGGGGGATCTGTCCGTTCAGGGCTTTCTGGTTTCCTTCTTCAGCAGGGACGCCGCCGTGATGATGGTCAGTACCGACTCTGTCACCATGCCGGAATACGACCGTACCGCAATGACATACACCAGCCACGACAGGCCGCTGGCAATGCCCGCCACCTGTATCACCCGCTGCCTGGACTGGAAGAACGGCAGTAACGCCGCCAACGATGCCACGATGGGCAGTACCGTCACTGGCGTCTCATAGGTCACCACGGCAATCAGCAAAAATACTGCCACGATGGGTATCGCGGTGACCAGTTTACTCCAGTTGAATTTCTCCTGCAATAGGAAAAGCAGCAGCACGACAATCTGGAAAAAGCTGCACAGTGCGCCGGAGCGTGCGTGGAGCAGTGTGTAGTGGATGGCGAAGATCAGGTTGGCCACCACCTGCCACAGCAAGATGGTACGCTTGTCATTCTGCCAATAGCTGAGACCCATGGCGATCAGTGCGCCGAACCCGATGAGTTGGTAAAATATGTTCATCCGTCGTCCCTCCTAATAAAAAACGCCGCACACCCTGTCGGATGCGTGGCGAAAAATGGATGCGATGCTCCAGAAAAATCCACACTTATTTTGGAGTTTCATTGTACCATGGGACAGCCGTATTTGTCAATTGCGGCAAAGAACAACCTCCAAAAGCCATGGGCTTTTGGAGGTGAGTGTCATAACTCAACACTATAGATTTCTTGAAATTGCTTTCAGAAAATCGGTGTATGACAGCAAGAAAAACTTGATGCGCAGAGATCACTTGTCTTTTGATTCTTCAGTTGTGTCAGAGACTGCGCCTTCCAGCAGGTCCGTTACGACTTGATTGAGCTGCGCGGCATTCTTAGCAGTGATGACCGGCGTGTCCGACTGAGACTCAATATCTTTTCTGGTTCGCCCTGCGACCTGGCCACCCGCCTTGGCAACTGCCAGATTCTCTTGGAAGGTCGTCGGCTTGCGGTCTTTTGAAAACTGAGTGGTAGTGGCCTCCGCCAGCATATTCAGTACCAGTTCCAGCGTAGTCATGTTATCACGAAGGTTTTCCTTTTTCAAGCCCTTCAGATTTTTGTACTGCCGGGTGGACATGCCAGACCAGGCTCGGGAAATCTCGTCCGTGAGGATGGCATACTCTACACCTTTCTGCACACCGCGGGTATCCCATTCATCGGTCAGTTCCTTGCGGACTTGAATGGCCTGCAGCCGCTGGTTGATCCACTCACGGCTGTACCCCTTCTTGAGGTAGGTTTCCAAAGCCCGGTCGATGGTCAGCTCCGGGTCGATGGTTTCCTCGATACGCTCCCGACCGACCTGTGCCAGCCACAGCTTGAACGGCTCGGCCTTTGGCGAAGGAATGGACTGGATGATACGCAAAAGTTGCTCGGTATCGGCTACATCAGTCAATCGTTTTTTGCCATCCGAAGCGGTCATTTTCAACTGGTTACAAGCTGTAACCGCTTCATTTCCCTCATCCTTCAGGCGCTTTTTCGTTACCTTCCAGTAGTTACGAGCTGCCTGATAATCTGGCTGATCAGTCAGCACAGCTACCACATCGACGATGGAAAAGTACCATTCTTCCTTTTCCTCATCCCATGCGGTGCGAATACGCTTGTCTTCGAACAGTTGGATATTATCATTTTGTGCCATTTGAATCACCTCATTCTGCAGTCAATTCTCTCAGAAGCCCCTGGCAGCCATCCAGCACATCCTGCCAGGCCGCCTCGAAATCCTCGGTGTACCATGGGTCCGCCACATTGCCGGGATGAGCGGTGTGGTCCATCAGGAGGGACATCTTTTCGGCATAGTCGCCGCCGCAGATGCGGTACATATCCCGGAGATTGTCCTGATCCATGCCGATCAGGAGATCGTATTCGTCGTAATCCCGATTTGTTAACTGTCGTGCGGCATGGCCGTTGCAGGAGATCCCGTGCTCGGCCAGTTTGCGCCGTGCCGGAGGATAGACCGGGTTGCCAATCTCTTCCCGGCTGGTAGCTGCTGATTCGATATGAAACTGCGACGTCAACCCGGCCTTTTGTATCAAGTCCTTCATCACGAACTCGGCCATGGGGCTGCGGCAAATATTGCCGTGGCAGATAAACAGGATCTTCTTCATACTGTGTTCTCTCCGAAATTTCATCGTTGCCCTCATTATACCACACATCGACCTTTTCGTCGAGAGCACTTTCCAAATACGCAGAATCCGTAATCATTTGCAGAAGCTCTGACTTGGATAGATTCTGTGCAGCGGCCTGCTGGATGTACCAGTAGCGCTCCTCTGCGGCCAGCTCTGCCTCCATGATGACCATGTTCTGCGTCCAATTCAAGTGAAGCGCTTCGCAAAGCAGTTCCGGCATGCCGCCGTACAACTGCCAGAAATCCCGCATCCGGCGCACATTACGCGGAGAGAAGCCGGTCATATCCGGGTGCTGTTCTTTCAGGAACTCCGCAGCAGCCACCGCCGCGCCCTTTTCCGAGCGGGCGCAGACGATCTTACCAATCTCGCAGTACAGCTCCATCTGCGGCAGATCCGCGTCCATGACAAATCCCAGTGCGGCAAACATTGCGCTGTAATCCACAGCTTTTCGGACATTCATAGCTTCTCCTTTCCGGCACACAACGCCTGATTTAGATCTCAAAGCAGAGAAAAGCACGGTGACATCGCCGTGTTTTTCTCTGCTTTGACCTGTCTCAGATAATTTGTATGATCTGCTCCCAGAGCAGTATGTGCTTTTCATCAATGGCCCGGTTGTCATGGTAATGGCCGAACAGCCAGTAGTGATAATGTGCTCTCTCCTTGACCTCCTGCAGGAAATCTGTGAGCGGGTCTGCCTCATTGTGGCGGTTTTCCATGAGAGCAATGCTGGTGGGAGCGCAGTGCGTGATAACATAGTCCACCGCCCAATCGACCTTGGCCAGATTTTTCCGTGCTTCAGCGTACTCCTCCTCAGAAGGCATCTCCTGCGCCCACCACGAAATGTGATTGATGCGATACCTCACTCGGGGCTTTCTCTGCAGCATCAGGAGCTTTCGCTCAAAATCCGGAGCACCAGGTTCCAGAATGCCGTCCTCCGTATCATGGCTTTTTGCTCCGCCCATGGTGAAGAAGTGATAGCCTTCCAGCTCGAAGACCTGTCCACGCATCAGGTGCAGGACATGAGAGCGAATGCGGTGTACCTTGCCGCCGTGCCAGTCTTTCACCGGATATCGTTCCAGTGCGTCGTAGTTCTCATGATTCCCGCAGACGAAGGCCAGCGTGAACGGAAGACTTTCCAGCCAGTCCAATGCAGCATCGTCACGGCTGTCTCCAAACCACACGCCACCAAAGTCTCCGACGCAGATCACGATGTCCCGCTTTGTCATTTGTGCCTGCTCCGGGAAGTATTCCGGCTTGAAGCGTTCAAAATTACCGTGGCAATCGCCGGTCACAAAAACCATTTTTCCACCTTCTTTCAGTACATGATTTTCTGACGAATCTCAATGCCGCCCTTCATGGTTACTGCGATCTCATCCTTAGAGAGGACTTTTACTGTCTCCACCAGCTGGCGGACAGCGCTCTCGTCCCACTCTGTAATGTGGGGCGAGGCGTTTTCCAAGGTCTGTGCGGCGTCCAGGATACGCTGATTGGCTTTTGCCTGTTCGCTGTTATCTGCGAGGATCCCAGCACGTTTTTCCTTCAGGAAAGTCTGCTCATCCAGGATCTCTTTGAACTGACCGCCATAGGCAGCAGGATCATCCGTGGCTTTTTCCAGCAGTGTTTGGAACTGCTGCTCCAGCACCCTCAGCCTGCGTTCAATATCTCCGAGGCTCATCGTGCCGCCGGGGAATGGGATGATCTCCGTTTCCATGGCATCCGTGATCTGCCGAATCAAGCTATTCTTGTCGGCCATGGCTGTGTTCAGGGCTGCGAGAATTGCCTGCTGGAGCGGCGCTTCATCCAGTGTGGGCGAATTGTGGCAGTATTTCTTGCCGTAATCCAATCGGCTCACACAGCGCCACACGACTCGTTTTTCACCGTTTCGCGTCCATGTGCAGCGGCGATACAGGGTCCCGCACTCACCGCAGACCAGCCGCTCTGAGAGCGCATACTTGCTGGCGTAGGATGCCATCCCTGAGACTGCGTTCTTGGAGGGACTCTTGGCCGCATTCCGCCGTGCCATCTCTGCCTGTACGGCATCATACTTTTCACGGCTGACAATGCCCTCGTGGTGATTTTCAATGAGGTACATGGGAAGCTGGCCTGTATTCTTGATGGCCTTGCGGTTGATAAAGTCCTGCCGGAAGGTCTTCTGCATCAACACATCACCGCAGTATTTTTCATTCTGCAGGATGCTACGGATGCGGGAAATGGTCCACTCTGGAGAATCCTCGAAGCACTTGACGCCTTGCTGTTCCAGTTCATCTTTGATCATCCGCAGGCTGGCTCCGGTGAGATAGCGCTCATAGAGCCATCGGACGATTTCGGCCTGTTCCGGAATGATCTCCGGCTGACCATCCTCACCTTTGCGGTAGCCGTACAGCTTTTTATATTGGATGCTGACCTTTCCGGCTTCCATGGCGCGGCGCTTACCCCATGTGACATTGGCGGAGATAGATTCACTTTCAGACTGGGCGAAGGCACCGGAGAGGGTGATTCGCAGCTCACTGTCCTCCTCCAGAGAATTGATGTTTTCCTTCTCGAAGATGACTGCGATGCCAAGTTGTTTGAGCGCCCGGATATAGTAGAGGCAGTCCACCGTATTGCGGGAGAAGCGGGAGACCGATTTGGTCAGGATGACATCGATTTTCTTCTGGCGGCAGTGCCGAATCATCCGCATGAAGTCCTCACGCTTCTTGGCCGAGGTTCCGGTGATGCCCTTGTCTGCAAAGATTCCGGCCATCGTCCATGCGGTGTTGGACATGATTTTATCAGTATAGTACTCTTTCTGCACCTCATAGCTGTTTGCCTGATCCTCCTCTTTGGTGGAGACTCGGCAGTAAGCTGCCACCCGGAGCTGTCTGCGGGCTTCTGCCTGACGGGTGGCTTCCGGCTTGGCAGGGATCTTAATTACTCTTGGGGCATCCTCTTTCATTGCAGGTCGCTCCTTTCTATGACTTGCCCATTTTTTAATCGCAGTTTGACATTTTGGCGGGTCACCTGCACCTCGGACACGGTGCTTTTCAGAAGATCAGCGTTCAGTTCCGCCACACATTCGAAGGCGGAGAAGAGGCGCCGGAGGCGATTTGTTTCATATTCTTCATCCCCCAGCGCAGCATATTGCTCTGCCGCAAGCTGGAGGATCAGCGCCTTGGCGTTATCCTCGTCGATTGGCTGCTGCTCCAGAGCATTATCCAGCGTCTCCTGTGTCTTAGAATGTGTGGCTGGCGTAGGACTGCGCTGATGCTGTATGCGGTCTGGGCATTTTGCAAGGCCGTTGAGCAGGTCGGTGACACTTTGTTCCACCCGCTCAGATGGCGGTGTACCACAGAGCCTGCGCAGCACTTTTTGGGCTTCCGTCTTTTTCGGAAGTTGTGGCTTGTTGGAGCGTTTTTCGTTTGCTGCGATGAGTTGATCCTCATCTATGAGCTTGGGATATCCTTTTTCTCCGGTATAGCGCGTGTCCGCCAGAATACGGGCGACCATATTTTTATTCCAGAGCCGTCCCTCGTCATATGGAATATCTTGCTGGCGAAGTGCCTCGGTCAACTCATTCAATGATTCTCCTGCGATATATCGGCGGAAGATCCCCTGTACAAGCCTCGCCTCTGCTTCCTGTATGACGATCTCACCCAGAGCCATCTTGTAGCCAAAGGGCTGCTTCCGG
>FR884140.1 GCA_000435975.1 Oscillibacter sp. CAG:241
GATGAAGTAGGTGCCGGTGCTGTTGTGCTTGGCCAGGTCCACGTTATAGGTCCAGCGGTTGCCGCCGGCAGACTTGGCGGTGTACCAGGTCAGGTCGTCCTGGCCGCCTGCGCTGCTCCACACAGCAAAGCGGATGCCGCTGTAGCTGCGGACAGCGTCCAACTGGATGGACATGGTGCGGCAGTCGGCAGATACCTGCGCGGTGACGGTATCAGGCGTCGGGAGCTTGGCCACCTGGGCGGTGGTGTGGGCCACCAGCTTGCTGCCGCTGTACACATGGATGAAGTAGGTGCCGGTGCTGTTGTGCTTGGCCAGGTCCACATCATAGGTCCAGCGGCCGCTGCCCGCGGACTTGGCAGTGTACCAGGCCAGATCGTCCTGACCGCCTGCGCTGCTCCACACGGCAAAGCGGATGCTGCTGTAGCTGCAAGCAGTATCCAGCTGCACAGACATGGTGCGGTAATCGGCAGACACCTGGGCAGTGACACTGTCAGGAGCCGGGAGCCTGGCCACCTGGGCGGAGGTATTGCCGATGAGCCGGTTCTGGCCGGAGTCGGAGGAATAGGCGTGAATGAAGTAGGAACCGGTGCTGTTGTGGTTCACCAGGGGCACCGTATAGGTCCACTGACCACTGCCGTTCTTCTTGGCAGTGTACCAGGTCAGATCATCCTGTCCGTTCGCGCTGCTCCACACAGCGAAACGCACGTTGGAGTGGGCGTGGCCGTTGCCTGCGTCCATGGTCACCGTCATGGTGCGGCACTCACTGTCCACCACAGCGGATACGGAGTGGCGCTTGGCAGGGGTGCTGGAGCTATGGGCCGCGCCGCAGTAGCGGCAGACGTATCGTACCTGGCCGGCGCTGACGCAGGTGCTGGAGTCGCTCTTGACCACATCCGTATGGCCCACGGTGTGGGTATTCTGGAAGGTCAGGCCGCCCAGCAGCTGGCCGTGGATGCCGTGGTTGTACACATGGACCAGGTAGCGGCCCACCACATTGTACTTGCACATAGGCACCCGGATGGTGTAGGTGCCGTCGCCGTTGGCGGTGGCATTGTACCACACCAGGTCGTCCTGGCCGTCCTGCTGGCTCCAGGCAGCGGCCATGATGTTGCCGTAATTCTTGCCCTGGCCGGAGGGCGGCGTGATGGTGACCACGATCTCCTTCTCGTCGGCGGACAGACGGCCCCGGACCAACTCATACAGACGGCCATCCGCACCGAACTCGTACCAGGTTCGGCCGATCAGGCGGCGGCCGGTGTACATAACGCCGAAGTCATCACCCATATCGGAGGTCTCGAAGTAGTAGGTAGCGTTGCCGATGTCCTTCCAGCCGGAAGCAATGCGGCCGTTTTCAAAGTACAGAGTCTTGCCGTCGTCGCGCTTGACAAAGCCCGTGGGGCCGCTGACCACCACGCCGTCGTCAAAGACGAACTGCTTGCCGTACAGGGTCACCTTTCCGTCGTAGGCCACACCGTTCTTGTCAAAGCAATACACCTCAGGGTCGATGATGAACCAGCCGGTGTGCCAGGCGTTGTTGTAGCAATACATCCGCAGGCCGGTGGCCTCATCCCGGGCCCAGCCGGTATAGCCCGCGTCCTTCAGCTCCACGGCCTGGCCGCAGAAGGAGCATACCAGCTTGCCGTTCCGGGCATACACAGTTTTGCCGGAGAAGTCGTGGCCCTTATCGCGGCACACGCTGGCAGGGACCCGCATGGTGTAGGTATCCATCAGGGACTGGGCGCCCTCGGCGCTGACAGAGTAGGTGCGGACGGTCATAGCGTCCGCGGTGGCCTCCACGGCCAGGTACAGAGAGTCGTACTCCTGGGACACCTGGGCAAAGTGGAAGTCAGGATTATTGACGGCCTTGTACTCGGTGCTGCGGGACTTTTCACCCAGGTCGCCGCAGATGTAGTACAGCACGCCCTTGCCGTAGGTGGCGGGCAGACGGCCGTTCTGAGTGGTCTCGGACACAGGCTGGCCATCCTTCAGCACCATGGTGCGGGCATAGCTGTGGTCGTGGCCGGAGAACACCACGTTGATCCCGGCGGCCTCGGCGGCTGCGGGAATATAACGGTTAAAGGCCTCGCTGCTGCCGTTGGGATTGGTATAGTATGCGGGCTGGTGAACGGCCAGCACCTTCCAGGTGCAGCTGGACTTGGCCGCATCCTGGATCAGCCACTGGCAGGCGTCCTCCAGGTTGGCGGCAAAGTTGATGACCGCCACATACACATCGCCGTACTCCACGGAGTAATACAGCTTGTCGGGCAGCGTCCACAGGCTGGAGGCGTTGCCGCCGGACAGGTCGCCGTAATATTCATGGTTGCCCATGACCTGCACCACGGGAATGTCGGCGTAGTTCCTGGAGAATACATCCAGAATTTCGTTCCACTGGACCAGGTTGCCGCCGTTGTCCACAAAGTCGCCGGTCTGGATACCGAAGTTCATGGGCTGGCTGTTGATGTTGGCGGCGATGGCGTTCATCAGGCGGATCTCCTCCTGATCGCTCTCCGCGATGCCGGAGAGTTGGGTATCGCCGATGACAAAGAAGCGGGTGGTGGCCGCGCCGGGCTGGCTGGTGGTGAAGGTCATGTTTTCAGACCACCTGCTGCCGTCGCCCACACGGTAAACGTAGGTGGTGCCGGACTTCAGCCCGGTCAGGGACACGGTACTGACATAGGCGGCGTCGCCGGAGGTGGTGAACTCACACAGAGTGACCTGGCCCTGGGCCCTGGAGGAGAAGGTGCCCTTGAAGCTGTTCTTTTCGCTGTACTGAACCACGGCCTTGGCCTGCGCGGTCAGGGGGTTGGACACCCAGGTGATGTTCTGGCAGCTCTGGGCATTGGGGGTGGCGTTGAGCTGCACAAATGCGGGCATACCGTCGCTGCTGCCGCCGGCGCGGCGGGTGACGATGATCGTCTCGAAGGAGCGATGGCTGTCCTTCCGGGCGATGACACCGGTGCGGGAACCGGCAGCCAGCTTGTTGAAATAGTCTGTGCTGATCTGGCCAGAGCCGTCGGTGGTGCCGATGCAGGTTTCGCCCACATACAGGTCCACACCGGAGGCTGCCCTGCCGTCAATATCCTTCACATACAGCTTGGCCGCGCCCGCGCCCTCCACCATAATGTCGGAGGTAACGGCGTAGTAGCCCTGCATGGGCAGCCGCAGGCTGCCGGTGGAGGTGGTATAGGTGACACCGTCACAGGTGTAGGACACAGTGACGGAAATGGGCAGGCTGTCCAGTGCCGTGACCCCGACGGGCATGGGCATAGTGAAGGTGAACAGGTCCTTCCCGGCAGAGCCGGTACGGTTCATGTTCACGGTGACGGTCTTTTCCGTGGTGGTGCGGCGGGCAGCAGAGCTGGTGCCCTCAAAGCCCTCGCCGTAGCCCAGGGAAGCGCAGGTGTTGAACGCGCCCTTGCCGCCGTTTTCGTCGGTGTCAAACAGGTCCACGTTGCCGTATACGATGTGCGCGGTGACGGAATCGATCTTCCCTGCATTGGGGGAGGTCACGTTGACCACATAGTTCTCGCCCACCAGCGCATAGGACGGCGCGTCCAGAGTCAGCGTGGGGATGGCGGCACGACCCTTGACGGTAAAGGTACGGGTGACGCTGGCGCGGTTGCCGAAGCCGTCCATGATCTCCACCTTGATGCTGTGGCGGCCATTGGGCAGGGTCACGGAGCCGGTAACGGCCTGGTCGGTGTTGGCAAAGTTCTTGATGTCCTGGCCGTCGATGGTGATGACCGTGTTTTCGGCGGACACACCGGTGCGGTTCTCGCCCTGGGGATCATAATACCCGGTAAAGAATTGCAGCTCATTGTCCGTCAGCACGGTGGAACCGTCCTCAGCCAGCTCCGTCAGATCCGTGTAGCCGGTGACGGAGGCGCTGCCGCCGCGGACAGAGGTGATGACGGGGTTCTCCAGGTCGTCAGCCGTGGTGCCATACACCGCGCGGATGTTGTCCACATACAGGCTTCCGGCAGCCCGGGAGCCGCAGGTGATCTTGTTGCCGTCCACGTCGCCGGTGCCGCCCTCGATGATGATGGTCCACAGCAGCACCTGGCCGGCGGTGATCTTCAGGGGATGGTTTTCCACGTCCTGGGCCTTGTCATACACGCTGCTCAGATCGGCCTCCACATACTTCCAGCCGGACCAGTTGATGCCGGTGTACTGGGTGGTGGTGTCCACGGTCTCGCCTGCGGCGTTGACGGTAGTAGTCTTCAGGTGCAGCAAGCTGGTGGAAACGTACTTCTCCCCGTTCCAATAGGACACGCTGGTGCTGAGCCAGTAGTTGGGCGTGCCCTCCGGGGCGTAGACCCACATGCCCAGGGCGGTGGGACGACCCTCGATGACCACGTCCTCGCCGCTGTAGCGCAGGTATTCGTTGGTGTTGTTGGTGCCGGAGATCTTCGTATAATCGTAATGATACTCCAGAGACTTCTGGCCGAAGCGCACGGGACCCTCGTTGGAAGCTACGCGGCGGGCATACATATCCCACGCGCCCTCCTGGGCGGTGGAGATGGCGCCCACGTAGTACTCATAGCCCATGGAGCGGAACAGGGTAGCGGGGTCCTGGGCGCAGTCCCAGCTATAGGGTGCGCCGGCGGAGTTGCAGTCCCATTCCGCGTTGCTGCTGATAAAGTCGGGGCATGCCAGGCCGAAATCGGTAATGGGCCCGTAGGGGATGTCCAGACCGTTGGGATCCTTGCTGACCTGACCGGCCACGCCGAAGCCCGCGTCGCTGACGCCGGGCAGATTATGGGCGCTGTGACCGGAAAAGCTATTCAGGTTGCCCCACACGGCGTTGGCACCCACGTTCACGCCGGACTTGGAGCTCTCGTCCTCAAAGTCCAGAAGGATGGTGGGCATCTTGCCGATCTCCACGGTGACGGTATCGGTAAGCTCCTGGCCGTTTGCCTTGGTATAGGTGACAGTGATCTCTGCTTTACGGGTCTGGCTGGCCTTGGCGGCAGTATGGAGCTGATTGTCCACGATGGTGCCGATGTCGGCGGCGGTGGTGCCCTCGGTCAGAGGTCGGATGGTCCAGGTAAAGTCGCCGTCGTGATAGTGGATATCCCGCAGGCTGCTTTTGACGGTGAGGCCCAGGTCGCTGGTCTTGTCATAGTCCAGGGACAGGGTCTTGCCGGCGAAGGACACCTGATCGGGCTCGGCGATGGTGATAGAGGCGGAGCCCACATTCTGACCCTGATAGGTCAGGCGGACCCGCACATCGCCCACATAGCCCTTGGCGGCGGTAAACACACCGGTGGCGGCGTCGATCCGTCCGGCAGCGGGAGTATCCAGCACCCAGGTCAGGCCGCTTTCAGGCAGGTCGGCCGCGCCGCCTGCGGAGTCAGCGCCCAGGGCCGTGAAGGGCACCCGGCTGCCGGGGGTATAAAGCTCGTTCTGGGGGCTCACGGACGCGTGGTCAAAATCGCCGTCAAAGCGGGCGGTGGACACCACCAGCAGGGCGTCGGACACGGTGCGCTCCAGGCCGTCACTGGGGCTGTTGCGAACCACCAGCTCGTCGGTGCCCTCATAACAGGCTGCCACGGTGGCGGAGCCGCCGCCGTCCAGATAAATAGCGGTGACGCAGCCGGCATCCTTCAGGAAACTGGCCACTTCATACATGCTCATACCGATGGACATGGGCTCCTGTCGGCCGTCGGCCTCAAAGAATACCACGGAGCCGTCGGCCCGTATGCCCACGCTGTTGCGTGGCATGCGGTCGCCCTGGTCCAGGCCGGGAACAATCTGGCCGTTCTCCACCAGCATATAGGGACCGGATACGGCCTCCACCACGTCGGAGGTGTCGCTGCCCGCCTTGCGGATCACGGCGGAGCCGTCCTTCAGAATGGCAAAGAAGGGCTCATTACCGGTTTTTACCAGGTTGCCCTCCATAATGAGGTAGCCGGTGGGCGCGCCGGTCTGCATGTTGTAGTAGTCGGCGTTGGTGGCCAGTACCACGCGGCCCTCGGTATCCGAGGCCCGTCCGTAGGCGGCGGCCTGGGCGGTGGTCTGGGACATCTCCCACTTGAGCCGGCCGCTGCTGACCATAGCCTTGCGCTGGGCAGCGGTGCTGCCGTCGTAGTAATAGCCGGTGTAGCTGGCCTTCAGGGTCACATCCTTGCTCAGGTCGATCTCCGAAAGGTAGCCCACCACCTGGCTGCCGTTGACGTTGCGCATGACCACCTTTTCCAGGGTCACGCCGCTGGCCACGGCATTCTTGGTGCGGGTGATGGGAGTAAGCCCGGCGGAATTGCCGGACATGGTATCCGCCTGGGGCGGCTGTGCGTCAGGTTCTGCGGTGTCGCCGGGCTGCGTCTCCGTAATGGCAGCGTCCGGCTCCGTCTCCTGGAGCCCGGTGGCCCAGGTCTGGGGCATGACCAGACCCACCACCATCATCAGCGCCAGAAGCAGAGATAATGCCTTCTTCATATTTTTCCTCCGTTACAGTTTTTGATTTCCTACTCGTCGCAGGGGATCTCCATCAGGTGTTCCGGGCTGCTCGTTCCTCCTTTCAGATCACATAGGCGGTGGTATGAGCCACCAGATTCTGCTTGCTATTGCCATAGACATGGATGAAATACGTACCCGCTCCCTTGTGCCAGGCCAGCGTCACCGTATACGTCCAGTCACCGTTGGACTGCTTTTTCGCCTCGTACCACTGCAGGTCGTCCTGGCCGTTGACAGCGCTCCAGACGGGGAACCACACCCGGCTCAGATCGCTGCGGCCTGTCAGTGTCACAGTCATGTACCGCCCATCGGCGGACAGCTGGGTCCACACCTGGGGAGACACGGCCTGAGCGACGGAAACAGTGGTGTGGGCCACCAAATTGCGCTTATCATTGCCGTAGGCGTGGAGGAAATAGCCCCCCGCGTTCTTGTGGTTGGCCAAGGGCACCCGGCAGGTCCAGCTGCCGTCTGCCTGCTTGACCGCCTCGTACCACCGCAGGTCGTCCTGACCGTTCACGGCGCTCCAGGTGGGGAACCATACCCGGCTCAGATCGCCCCGGCCCGTCAGAGTCACGTCCAGATATCTTCCATCGGCAGACAGCACCGCCGTCATGGCGGGCTTTTCCGGCTGCACCAGCTTCTCCACATAAGCGGTGGTGTGAGCTACCAGGTTCTTCTTGTCATTGCCGTAGGCGTGGATGAAATACGTACCTGTGCTGCCGTGGTTGGACAGAGGCACCCGGCAGGTCCAGCTGCCGTCTGTCTGCTTCACCGCCTCGTACCACCGCAGGTCGTCCTGACCGTTCACGGCGCTCCAGGTGGGGAACCACACCCGGCTCAGATCACTGCGGCCCGTCAGCGTTACGTCCAGATACCGCCCGTCAGCGGACACGGCGGCCTTCATCTCCGGCCCGGGAATCTTCTCCACATAGGCGGTGGTATGGGCCACCAGATTCTGCTTGCTATTGCCGTAGGCATGAATGAAATAGGCGCCGGTGGTGTTGTGGCGGCTCAGGAGCACGGAATATGTCCAGCTGCCGTCCGCCTGCTTCCGGGCCTCGTACCATTGCAGGTCATCCTGACCGTTTTTCTGGCTCCAGGTGGGGAACCACACCTTTGCCAGGTCGCTGCCGCCGGTAAGCGTCAGGTTCAGATACCGTCCGTCAGCGGACAGCGCCGCCTTCAGGTCGGGCTTTTCCGGCTGGACCAGGTTGTCCACCACCACGGTGCCGTGGTCCAGAAGTCCCTGGGGCAGGCCGTTCTGGTTGTAAATGTGGACCATATAGGTGCCGGTCTCCTGGTGGTTGATCAGAGGCACCTCGGCCACCCAGCGGCCATTCTGTTTCTTGGCCTGATACCAGTGCAGGTCGTTCTGCCCGTCCTGCTCACCCCACACAGCGAAACGCAGGGCCGTCTGCTGGGGGGCGGAATAGGTCAGATACATCACTGTGCGGGCGGTGTTGAAGTAATAGCCCAGCTGCTGGGGACGCACGGCAGGCGTGAACGCCCCTGCGCGGCCATTGAGCCAGGTACGCACCCGGTCCAGTGCCTCGTCATAGGTGGGAGCAAAGGGCATACCGCCGGGCTTGGGGTTTGCAGTGCCCAGGGTGTTCCAGCGGAGGTAATTCAGGTCGGCGGAGACGCCGATCTCGGCCTTCCGGCCGTCAATTTGCCCGGCCATGCCGGTAAGCACCGGCTCATACCGGGCATACAGCTCCTGCACCCGCTGATAAAAGGCCGGGATGTTCAGCATCTTCTTCATCAGCACGGAGGTATCGCAGGCGTTGTAGTCCGTGACCTTCTCCTGCTTGTTGCCCATGCAGGTGTCAAAGTCCCACAGAGGACCCACATGCAGCACATCGGACGCGCCGTCCTGATACCAGAAGAAGCTGGTGAAGAAGGACTCGCCGTTGAGGACGTATTCGTTCATCAGATAGTACCGGGCCAGGGAGTCCACGTCGATCATGGCGTTGAGCTGGGCCAAGGACAGATTTTCCCAACCCTCTGAGGTCAGCGCCGTAGTAAAGCGGGTCATGGCGGTCTGGAAATTGCTCATGGCCTGGGCAATATGCGCGTCATCCTCCTCCACGATCTCCTTCAGAGCAAAGTAGCTGTTCAGCCGCCCCTCGAAGAAATAGTGGTCCTCGTCGGTGGCAAAGCCGTCATCCAGCTCAAACATGGCCCCGGCAGGATCCTGCAGATTCAGGCGGTTTTTGCCGATCTCGGCCTTCTCGCCGATGAGATACACACCCAGATACTCGCCGTCCACCCACAGGTCCACATATTTATATTCCGTCACATAGGGAAAGCCCATCTGCTCCGCCGCATCATACACCAGGCGGGTGCGGATCATGCTGTCGTCAGAAGCATTGGCCAGGAGGATCCACTTCTTGGCCGCAGGCATGCCCAGCACGGAGGTTTTCTTGCTGAACTTGATCTGATAGGGCTTCTTGGCATATTCCCTCCAGGTGGAATTGCCGCGGCCCTTGAACTCCACGGTGCCGGTGAGAACGTCGTCGCCGTCCGCCAGCACCAGGTCGTTGCCGGGATATTTCACGTTCTTGTCCCGGTGCACCTGCTCCAGCGTGGTACCGTTAAGGGTCAGGCGCAAGCTGGGCAGACTGCTCTGCTTCGCGCAGATCTGCACCGTTTTACCGCCGTCCAGCGTCAGGGTCACCCGGTCGCTGGCGGCAAACGCGCCGGTAAGGGTGCCATGCTCCCGGTCCAGTGTCCCGGCAGAAGCTGCCGTCACGCTGCCGCTGAAGGACAGCACCGTGTCCGCCAGACTCTCGTCGGCAGGCAGAAACAGATACCATACCCCATCCTTTTCGGAACGGTATCCCTGGTTGGTCCACTGCCGGGCGTCCACGGTCCAGCAGCGGAAATCGTTGCCTCCGGCAAAGGCTGTGGCCGTCAGCAGCGCCGTCAGTATTGCGGCTGCCAGCAGCGCCCACAGCCAGGTGCCGGTTTTTCTTGTTGCTTTCATGCATCTTTCTCCCATCTGAAAAGGTGGCGCGAACGCGAGAATCTCCCGGGGCAAAATGCCGCTGTTCCGCCAATTACACTATATTATATCAGATACACCGTGGAATTTCAAGCGTAATCTTCCGTAAAATCGCCAAAAATCACACGTATTTTTGGTGGAAACGTATAAAAAGAGGATCTCCGACCCCTGTCGAAGATCCTCTTTTTATGCTGTTTACCGACGAATGATGTGATCCGCTCAGTCCTCGCGGCTGGCCAGCACGTTCATGGAGACGGGCTCGTCATTGGCAATGGGAGCGGACAGGTTGACGCTGGAGTAGCCGCCCCGGAGCTCGGAGCTGTCCTCAAACGTCTTGGTGCAGCGGTCATACTCCACCTGCATCACGGAGGAGATGGTGTGGCGTCCGTAATCGTCCAGCTTGGCATACTGATCCAGGATCCGCTGGGTATCCTCGGTCAGGTGGATGTTCTCCTCGCCCAGAGCGCAGATGCCCAGGGTGCGGCAGATCTGGACCACCGTGTCAAAGGAGGAACCGCCGATGCCGTTGTGCAGCGCGCTGTTGATGGTGGACAGAGGAATGCCAACCGCAAAAGCGAACTGCCGAACGCTCTTGTACTGGCGGGAAATTTCGTCCCGTACGATGTTGGTAAGTTTGTCCATAATTCGACCCTCTTTACTGTAGATTCCAGAAACGACTTTCTCTCTGGATGAAATGATTATATCAAAGCAAACGAGAACTCGCAAGAGGGAAATACAAAAAAACATATAAAATTTTTACAAAAATCTGCTAAACGGGGCCGTCGAAAGCCAACAGGACAAATTTCTCTTTTCATTTTGGCCGCTATGTGGTACACTGTATGGGATTAGGAGGGATGACTCCTGTGAAAAAGGCATGGTTGCCCCGCACCGCAGCGGGGCAAGTGGCGGTGCAACTGGTGCGCCGGTATTATCTGCATGACGTGGGGCGCGACAGCGCAGCGCTGACGTATTATCTGCTGTTCGCCCTGTTTCCGCTGATGGTGTTTGTCAGCACGCTGCTGGGCATTCTGAAGCTGGATGTGGACAACATTTCTCAGTTTCTGTCCCAGCTGGTCCCGGCGGACGTGGTTTCGGTGCTGGAGGCATATTTAATATATGTATCCGCCAACGCCAGCCGCCAGCTGCTGTGGTTCAGTCTGGTCTTTTCCATCTGGTTCCCCATGCGTGCCACCAGCTGCCTGCTGCACTCCCTGCGCAAGGCCTTCAACATGGGTCCGCCCCGGAAGATGCTTTTGAACCAGCTGGCCATTCTGCTGTTTACCGTCTGGCTGATCCTCTCCATCGGGCTGACACTGCTGTTGGTGACGGTGGGCCGCCGGGCCCTGGAGTTCGTGTCCGGGCTCATTGCCCTGCCGCAGGGCTTCATTGACCTGTGGAGCTATCTGCGCTTCATCGTTCTGGGCGTGGTGATGTTCCTGATGCTGACGGTGCTGTATATGCTGGCCCAAGGCCAGCGCCGTCCCCTGAAGGAAGTTGCTCCCGGGGTAGGCATCTCTCTGGCGGCATGGATGGTCCTGTCCCTGGCGTTTTCTTATTATGTGGAGCATTTTGCCAATTACTCCGTGCTGTACGGCTCCATCGCCACGATAGTCGTGGTGCTGCTGTGGCTGTATATGAGCGGCACGGTGCTGATCATGGGCGCGGAATACAGCGCCGTCATCCTGCGCCGCAGGCGCAGCCGGCTGCCGTCGGGCAGCGGAGAGGAGCAAGCATGAAAATCATCATCGTAGGCAACGGCAAGGTCGGATATGCCATTGCGCGGCAGCTGGCGGTAGAGGATCACGACATCACCATCGTGGATGACGACGCCGCAGCCCTGCACCGGGCCGACAGCACCCTGGACGTCATGTGCGTGGAGGGCAATGGAGCCAGCATCAGCGTGCTGGACACTGCCGGGGTCCGCAGCGCGGACCTGGTCATTGCCGTCACCAATCTGGACGAGACAAACCTGGTGTGCTGCCTCATCGCCAAGAAGCTGGGGGCCAAGCACACCATCGCCCGGGTACGCAACCCCGAGTATCGCCGGGATGACACCATGCTCAAGCGGGAGATCGGCCTGGACATGCTCATCAACCCCGATCTGGGGGCGGCCCAGGAGATTGCCCGGATCCTGAGCTTCCCGGCGGCCTTTTCCGTGGAGCCCTTTGCCGGAGGCCGCATCGATATGATCGGTTTTCAGGTAACGGAGCAGGACACCCTGGCCGGGGTATCCCTCAACGATTTCCACCGCAATCGCCTGGCGGAGGTGCTGATCTGCGCCGCCCACCGGGGGGACAATTTTATCATCCCCGATGGCTCCTTCGTGCCCCGCAGCGGGGACAAGCTCTATATGGTGGGCACCAAGGCAGAGCTGCAAAAAATGCTCCGGGGCATCGGCCGCACCCTGCAAAGAGTGAAGAACGTATCCATTCTGGGGGGCAGCCGCATCACCATGTACCTGACCTGGGAGCTGGCCCGCAGCAATACCAAGGTCCGCATTGTCGAGATGAAGCACGACAAGTGCCTGCGTCTGTCGGCCTCCCTGCCCGGCGCCATGATCATTGAGGGCGACGGCACCGACGCAGACCTGATCGACAGCGAGAACATCTTTGAGACCGACGCCTTCGTGGCCCTGACGGACCGGGACGAGGAGAACCTGCTGATGGCCCTGACGGCTCAGCGGGCGGGAGTCCCCAAGGTGCTGGCCAAAATGACCCGGCCCAACTACATGGACCTGGTGCAGGAGACAAAGCTGGGCAGTATCATCAGTCCCAAGGATCTGACCTCCAACCAGATCACCCGCTATGTCCGGGCTCTGGCCAATTCCCAGGGCAGCACTGTGGAGAGCCTGTATAAAATGCTGGATGGCTCCGTGGAGGCTCTGGAGTTCACCGCCACCGCCTCCAGCCGCTCGGTGCTGGACAAGCCTCTGAAGGACCTGGCCCTGAAAAAGGGCGTTCTGCTGGCCGCCATTGCCCGGGAAAACAAAATCATCATTCCCGGCGGCCTCACCACGATTCAGGAGGGAGACCATGTGGTGGTGGTCACCAAGTCCCAGGTATTCGACGACCTGACGGACATTCTCGCATAAAGCTGCCCATAAAAATCCACCGGAGCCGAATGCCTGGTGGGCGTAAAGCAGTAAAATCCAAGAATGAGGAAAGCCTTGTGTTTTCAAGGGGCGGCGTGACTTCGGTCACGCCTCCCCTTCAGCTTGTCAAAAAAGTGCAGTGCCCTTTTTCGGCAAAAAAAATCCGGTCATATCGGTATGTTCCAATTCCAGCAGCTTCCTCTTTTTGTCAATGCCCCCGGCGTATCCGGTCAGGCTGCCGTTTGTGCCGACCACACGGTGACAGGGAATGATGATGGATATCTCATTATGACCCACCGCACCGCCGACCGCCTGCGCAGACATTCGGGGAAGCTTCTGCTTTTCAGCAAGCTGCCGTGCGATCTCGCCGTAGGTCGTAGTCCTTCCGTAGGGAATCTGCAAAAGGATTTCCCACACGGACTGCCGGAACGCGGTGCCGACGGGGTGCAGCGGCGGCAGAAAATCCGGCTGGCTGCCAGCAAAATAAATGTCCAGCCAACGCCTGGCTTCTGCAAGGGCGGGTGTATCCTGCCCGATACGCTCTGCGGGCAGATCACGGGCAAGGTATTTCTGTCCGTCGAACCACAGACCTCTCAGTCCGATTCCGTCCGCTGCCAGCAGGATGCCGCCCAGCGGTGAATCGTAATGCTGCACAAATAGCATGATCTGCACCTCGCTTCAAAAGCTGCCTCTGTTTTTATTATTCGGCTTGTAGTCCTTCATCTCCGGGATTGCGCCGCCTGCCACAGCCCAGAGATACAGACTTGCCACGCTGCAATAGGGGTGAAAGCGACGGCGGTATTTTTCAAACAGCCTGCGGTCAATGCTGCGATGGTGATATACCATGCGCAGCCCGCGCTGGATGGCAAGGTCATCATAGCTGAAAATATCCGGGCGCTGCATACAAAAAAGCAGAATCATCTCTGCCGTCCAGACGCCGATGCCCTTCAGGCTGCTTAATTCCCGGATCGCATCCTCGTCGCTCATGTGCTCCACAGCATGCAGATCAAACGCGCCCGTATGGACTTTTTCGGCAAAATCCGTAATATACTCTGCCTTGCGGAAGGTCATACCCAGTCCCTGCAGCTTGGGAACACCTGCTGTCAGGATGGTCTCGGCATTGACGGTGCCCAGTGCATCCTGCATCCGCTGCCAGATGGTCGCCTGTGCCTTGGTGGAGATCTGCTGCCCGATGATGTGGTGAACGACGGATGAAAACAAGTCCGTATCCACTGGGCGGTCGATATGCCCGATGCGGTCAATGACCTGGCAAAGCCGCTTATCCTTTTGCCGCAAATAGGAAGCTTCGGCTTCTCCGTATGCAAAATACACGCTTTTCACCTTCTAACGTTTCCATAAGCGTTTTTTTATCGCAGCTGCGCCGTAAAGGCAATGGTCTCGCCCGTTGTGGACGGCGTCCGCCGAAAAATGATTTTTCTCAAAAAAACGGTCAGTGCCTCCGCCAGGTCTACCTCATCCTCCGCGATCAGCAGACGCATGGTCATCCCTCCTTGCTGTATACCAGCGGCTGCTCCCGGAGCAGTGCGTCCACCGCGGCCTGATATTCCGATAAATTCTTCGCCTTGCGCATCCGCTTGAGATACGGCTCCGCCCCATCGAACCCGGCGGCCAGGTACGTCCACAGCTCCCACATCCGGTGCATCACCGGCAGATCGCCGGAGAGCCGCTGCCGGTAGGCGTCCAGCAGCCGGTCATGGTACGTCCGGACTTCCCGGACCGAGGCGGCGGGGCCGCCCCGCAGCTGCCGCAGCAGGCTGGGGTCCCGCATGAGTCCGCGGCCCAGCATTACCGCATCTGTCCCGGGAAAGTCCCGGGACAGCGCCGCAGCGTCCTCCGCCGTCCATATATCGCCGTTATACACCACCGGCCAGGGGCCGGAGACGGTGGAAAAAGCCTCCCGGTGGGGCGTTCCCTTGTAAAATTCCTTCTGGAGCCTGGGATGAACGATCAGCTCCGCCAGAGGGTACCTCCGATAGATCTCCAACAGCCCCGGCCATTCGCCGGGGTCGTTTTTCCCGATCCGGGTCTTGACGGACACCGTCATTCCCCGGGGCAATCCCGCAAAGATCTCCTCCAGGCACCGGTCCAGCTCCTGGGGATAGGCCAGCAGGCCCGCCCCCTTCCGCTTGGCGGCCACAGTACCTGCCGGACAGCCCAGGTTGAAGTTCACCTCCCGAAAGCCCCGGTCATGCAGCTCCCGGGCAGCCCACAGGAAATGCTCTGCCCGGTTGGTCAGCAGCTGGGGCACTACGTTGAGTCCCCGGTTGTGCTCCGGGTCGATCTCATCCAGCTCTTTCCTCTGGAAGGTACAGGTGGCGTTGGGGGAGAGAAACGGCGTAAAATATTTGTCCGCCGGACCGAACAGCTCCGCGTGGACCTGCCGCCACAAATACCCGGTAAGCCCCTCCATAGGGGCGGCGTAAAGCTTATCCATGAAACGTTCCCTCCAGGCACATATCCAGCGTCACCCCCGGCACCGGCTCAAACACGGCCCCGCCGGAAACCAGCTCCGCCGCCGTATCCGGACGCTGCAGGAGGGCCAGCTTTTCCCGCCGGGTCAGCTGCTTCACGGCGTATTCCAGCCGCAGAGCGTCCCCCTGCCCCTCCGTGCGCCATACCCCGGCCAGTTCCCGGGGCGGATGGGCCCGGGTATACCGGGCGCAGGCAGAGCCTCCCCCCGCGTGCTGCCGCATCCGCCGGCACAGGTCCGCCGCTGTGCCGGTATACAGACTCCCGTCCCGGCACCGCAGCATATAGACGTAGTACATGCCCTCACCTCACTGCCCCCAGCATACCACAAACCGATGCCGGGCGCAACGGTGTCATGTTCCAGCGCTGTCCGTTAATTCGATAAATTTCAGGGCATACAGGTCGCACCCGGTGCGGGCGCTCCCCTGCCGCAGCACCAGATAGTCCGTCCCCACCTCCTCCAGAACGCCCTCCTGCCGCACCAGGCGACAGGAGCCCACCAGAAAGCTGGCTGCGGCGTACTGACCCACGTTCCGGCTCAGCAGCTCCCGCAGGGAGCCGCCGGATGAATTATGTATGCAGTTCATAGCGCACCTCACGATCCGGATTCCCCCGCCGCACTCCGGCGCGGGTATCCCATCCTATGCCGCTCCTCCCCTGTCGGAAACGGTGCACGGCGGATTTTGCCCAAAAGGCAATACGGGAGTAGAGTCGCAATCGCCGTTTCAGAACAAATCGACGGGAGGAGAAGATGTGGGACTTTGTATAGTCTCCGACTTGTACACGTCTCAATTTTCTTGCTTTTATCCACAATTTCGTCCCTCGCAATATGTTTAATTCAACAAAATTTTAGATAGTTTATGGAAACTATGTTGCAAATTGCTGTTTCAGGCGTCTAGATAGTAGAGGGGTTTCTTCTGGGCCGTGCGCATGCAGCCATTTCCCGCGGACAGAAGCCGCCCCCACGCCATAAGGAGGGATGCCATGGTCCACCGCCTGTACCCACAAACACACCGTGAAAAGACTGGAGGTCAAACATGAAAATCAAACGAATTCTCAGCGCGACCCTCGCAGTCGCCATGCTCCTGTGCTGCTGCATCCTCACCGCATTTGCCGAAAACGAAACCTACATCGGCTACTACAACGGCTACAGCTATACCTGCTCGGCAACCTGCTACGCTCACCAGTGCAAGGCAACGATGGCTACAAAAAGCAACGAGCAAATGTCAATTCAGGGACAAATCGTCTACAAAAACACATTTAATGAAGACAAGACAGGGATTATCCGCGTAACCGGCAAGGGATTCATCGAAACAGAGAATTTAAAAAACGTCAAAGAGTTTTACTCAATGAAAGCAACATTCAAAGTTGGTAGCCATGTCCTTGAAACCATTTTTGTTTCTGCGTAAGTATCATAAGTAATATAATCATACTTTTGATATATATTGGGGGCAGGTTAATCCTGCCCCCAAAGATAAGAGGTGCTTCATGAATAAATTTCGACGTGTTACTTGTTACATACTGCTATTATTACTTCTCACCGCCTGCGCCACCAAACCCGCCGCACCCACTGCCGCAGACTT
>FR884141.1 GCA_000435975.1 Oscillibacter sp. CAG:241
TTTTTCTTCGATTGTCCAACATGTATTGTAGTCCTACAATTTTTCGCCATTTTTCCCGGCGGCCTTCCTTGTAACGGAGAGAAAAATGTGGTATGATAAGTTATTAAATTCGGAAAGTGCCGCCTATTTTACGAAAACGGGCGGCTGGGAGGTTTCCATTGGACAGAAAGCAAGTTCTTCTCGACGACGGGCAGATGGCCCGCCAGCGGGAGTTTACCGAGAAAATACACGATATCCACCGGGCCCGGGGCCGGACGCCTCTGGCGATGGTGGACACCTTCGGCTGCCAGCAGAACGTGGCCGACAGCCAGCACATTCTGGGGATGCTGCGGGATATGGGGTGCGATTTCACCGACGATCCGGCCCGGGCGGACATTGTGGTCATGAATACCTGCGCCATCCGGGACCATGCGGAAAAGCGGGTTTACGGCACCCTGGGCGCCCTGACCCACACGAAAAAGGCGAACCCGGAGCAGATCATCTGCCTGTGCGGCTGCATGGCCCAGCGGCCGGAGGTGGCCCGGAAGGTCCGGGAGAGCTATCGCCATGTGGACCTGGTGTTCGGGCCCCAGGCCCTGTGGAAGTTCCCGGAGCTGCTGTACCGGGTGTATACCCGCCGGGGCCGGGTGTTCTCCGTGGAGAACGAGCACGGCTCCATTGCCGAGGGCATGCCCGTGGTCCGGGAGGGCCGGGTTCGGGCGTGGGTGTCCATCATGTATGGGTGCAACAACTTCTGCTCGTACTGCATCGTCCCCTACGTCCGGGGCCGGGAGCGCAGCCGCTCCCCGGAGAAGATCGTGGAGGAGGTCCGCCAGCTGGCGGCGGAGGGGTATAAGGAGATCACCCTGCTGGGCCAGAACGTCAACTCCTACGGCAAGGACCTGCCGGAGCCCTGGGACTTTGCGGACCTGCTGCGGGAGCTGGACAAGATCGACGGCGACTACCTGATCCGGTTCATGTCGTCCCAGCCCAAGGACGCCGGCTATAAGCTGTTTGACACCATGGCCCAAAGCCGCCATGTGGCCCATCAGCTGCACCTGCCGGTGCAGTCCGGCTGCGACCGGGTGCTGCGGGCCATGAACCGCCCCTATGACCGGGCGAAATATCTGGACCTGATCGGCTATGCCCGGAAGGTCATGCCGGACCTGGTGCTGACCTCCGATGTGATCATCGGCTTCCCCGGCGAGACGGAGGCCGAGGCCATGGAGACCGTGGACCTGGTGCGGCAGGTGGAGTTCGACGCCCTGTTTACCTTCATCTTCTCCCCCCGGCCCGGTACGCCGGCGGCCAAAATGGACGACCCCGTTCCCCGGGCGGAAAAGCAGAAATGGTTCGATATGCTGTGCAATACGCAAAACGAGATATCCGCCCGGCTTCATGCCCGGTATGTAGGCCGGACCCTGCGGGTGCTGGTGGACGGCGAGACCGACGACGCCCGGTGGCCCCTGTCCGCCCGGACGGCGGGGGGACGGCTGGTGCACCTGGTGGGCAGCAGGGACGCCCTGGGCCAGTACCGGAACGTGAGGATCACCGACAGCAACACCTGGGCGTTGTTCGGGGAGATGGAATAATTCCCCCTATTGAACGAAGTTTTGCACTTTTCAACAATGTTTTCCACTACCATTCGACAGATACGCCGCACATGCGGCAGAAAGCGCGGGTGAAACCATGGCGGAGCTGACCCCCATGATGAAACAATATTTGCAGATCAAGGAGCAGAATCAGGACGCCATCCTGTTTTTCCGGCTGGGGGATTTTTACGAGATGTTCGGCGACGACGCCCGGAAGGCGTCCAAGGAGCTGGACCTGACCCTGACCACCAGGGACAAGGACAAGAACAAGCCCTTTGAGGAAAAGGTGCCCATGTGCGGCATTCCCTATCACGCCTCCGACGCCTATATTGCCCGGCTTATTGCCAAGGGCTACAAGGTGGCCATCTGCGAGCAGACCCAGGACCCCGCCACGGCCAAGGGCTTGGTGGACCGGGACATTATCCGGGTGGTGACCCCCGGCACCGTCATAGACGCCGCCTGCCTGGAGGAGGGACGGTCCAACTTCTGCGCGGGGCTGTATCTGGACGACACCTGCGCGGGCTTCAGCGTGTGCGACATTTCCACCGGCAAGACCCACGTTACCGCCTTTCAGGGGCCCGACCGGGCGGAGCATTTGCTCAACGAGCTGGGCCGGTTTTCCCCGGCGGAGGCGGTGGTGAACCAGGCGGCCTACGACTGCAGGCCGCTGCTGTCTCTTTTGCAGGATAAGCTCCACTGCCATGTGGAGCGGCTGAGCGCCGGACGCTTTCAATTGCAGGAGGCGGAAAGGACCGTCCGCACCCAGTTCGGCGACGAGGCCGCCGGACGCCTGCCCAAGGGGAACCCCGCCGCGGCTTTGTCGCTGGGGGCGCTGCTGGGCTATCTCCACGAGACGCAGAAAACCGACCTGCGCCACGTGGACGACCTGGATTACTATCAGCAGGGGCAGTTTATGGAGCTGGACCTGACGGCCCGGCGGAATCTGGAGCTGACGGAGACCCTGCGCAGCAAGGAGAAAAAGGGGAGCCTCCTCTGGGTGCTGGACAAGACCCGAACCCCCATGGGCGGGCGGCTGCTGCGCAGCTGGCTGGAGCGGCCCCTGCTGTCCGTTGCGGCCATCACCCGCCGCAGCGCCGCCGTGGGCCAGCTGGTGGACCACACCATGGTGCGGGAGGAGCTGGCCCTGGCCCTGTCCGGCATCGGCGACATGGAGCGGCTGGTGGGCCGCATTGTATACGGCACCGCCGGGGGCCGGGACGTGGTAGCCCTGAAAAACGCCATGGCGCGGCTGCCTCATGTGAAGGAGCTGCTGTCGGCCTTTGACCGGGGCCGCCTGGGGGAGCTGGCCCAGCTGGACACTCTGGAGGATCTGACGGACCTGATCGGCCGCACCCTGTGCGACGATCCCCCCTTCTCCGTCCGGGAGGGCGAGTTCATCCGGGAGGGCTTCGACCCGGAGGTGGACCGCCTGCGGGGCATTCTGCATGGCGGCAAGGGCATCATCGCCTCTATGGAGGCCGCCGAAAAGGAGAAAACCGGCATCCGCACCCTGAAGATCGGGTACAACAAGGTATTCGGCTATTACATCGAGGTGTCCAACTCCTTCAAGGACCAGGTGCCCGAGACATACATCCGCAAGCAGACCCTGGTCAACGGCGAGCGATACATCACCCAGGAGCTGAAGGACCTGGAGCACGACATCCTGTCCGCGTCGGACCGGGTATCGGCCCTGGAATATGAGCTGTTCACCCGGCTGCGGCAGGAGCTGAGCGGCCATGTGGCCCGGATCCAGGCCACGGCCGCCGCCGTGGCGGAGGCGGACTGCCTGTGCTCCCTGGCAGCGGTGGCGGTGAAGAACAACTACTGCTGCCCGGCGGTGGACGAGTCCGGCGTTATCGAGATCCACCAGGGACGCCACCCGGTGGTGGAGGCCATGCGGCCCGACGCCCTGTTTGTGCCCAACGACACCTATATGGGCCGCACCCAGGACCGGGTGTCCATCATCACCGGCCCCAACATGGCGGGCAAGTCCACCTATATGCGCCAGGTGGCGCTGATGGTGCTCATGGCCCAGATCGGGTCCTTCGTCCCGGCCAAGGCGGCCCGCCTGGGCATTGTGGACCGGGTATTTACCCGCATCGGGGCCTCCGACGATCTGTCGGCGGGACAGTCCACCTTTATGGTGGAGATGACGGAGGTCAGCGACATCCTCCATGCCGCCACGGACAAGAGCCTGCTGATCCTGGACGAGATCGGCCGGGGCACCTCTACCTTCGACGGTATGAGCATCGCACGGGCGGTTTTGGAATACTGCGCCGACCCCAAGCGCCTGGGGGCAAAGACCCTGTTTGCCACCCATTACCACGAGCTTACCGCCATGGAGGGCACCCTCCCCGGCGTGAAGAACTACAACATCGCCGTCCGGGCCCGGGGCGAGGAGATCGTGTTCCTGCGGAAGATCGTCCCCGGCGGCGCGGACCGCAGCTACGGCATCGAGGTGGCCAAGCTGGCGGGCCTGCCGGAGGCGGTGGTGTCCCGGGCCAGAAAAATCCTCCGGCAGCTGGAGGAGGAGTCCGGCCGCCCGGCGGCAGCCCCCGCTCCCCGGGAGGACCAGGTGTCCTTTGCCGCCGTGGCCGAGAGCCAGGTCGTCGACCGGCTCCGCCGGACCCAGGTGGACTCGCTGACGCCTCTGGAGGCATTGCAGCTGCTGTATGAACTGAAAAAGAAGCTGACGTAACACGAAAGGACAACGCTATGCCTGATATTCAATGCCTGCCGCGGCATGTGGCGGATCTGATCGCCGCCGGCGAGGTGGTGGAGCGGCCCGCCAGCGTGGCCAAGGAGCTGCTGGAAAACGCCCTGGACGCCGGGGCCACCGCCATTGTGGCGGAGGTCCAGCGCGGGGGCCTCACCTATCTGCGCATTACGGACAACGGCTGCGGCATCGCGCCGCAGCAGCTGCCCACGGCGTTTCTGCGCCACGCCACCAGCAAGCTGCGCACGGCGGCGGACCTGGCCGCCATCGGTACCCTGGGCTTCCGGGGCGAGGCGCTGGCCGCCATCTCCGCCGTGTCCCGGGTGGATATCTTCACCCGGCAGACCGGGGCCCCGGCAGGGGCGTCCCTGCATCTGGAGGGCGGTGTGCCCGGCCAGGTGGAGGAGACCGGGTGCCCGGAGGGCACCACCATCTGCGTCCGGGACCTGTTTTACAACACTCCCGCCCGGATGAAGTTCATGAAGAAGGACAGCGCCGAGGGGGCCGCCGTGTCCGGCATCGTCCAGCACCTGGCCCTGAGCCATCCGGAGGTGTCCTTCAAGCTGCTGCGGGACGGAGCCGAGGTGCTCCACACCCCCGGCGACGGGCAGCTGCTGTCCGCCGTTTATGCGGCCATGGGCCGGGATTTTGCTCTGGGTCTGGAGGAGGTCCGGGGCTGCGGCGGCGACGTGCAGGTGGCGGGCTATGTGACCCGGCCCCTGAATGGCCACGGCACCCGGGGCCGTCAGCTGTTTTTCGTCAACGGACGGTTCGTCAAGAGCCAGCTGCTGTCCGCCGCCCTGGAGGAGGCATACCGCAACCGGCTGCTGAAGGGGAAGTTCCCCGGCTGCGTGCTGCATCTGACCCTGCCGGAGGACCGGGTGGACGTGAACGTGCATCCGGCCAAGACCGTGGTGAAATTCGTATCGGATAAAACCGCCTTCGATGCGGTGTACTATACCGTCATGGATGCCCTGGACGCGGCAGCTCGCCCCAAGGTCCCGGAAAAGGAGGAGAAGCCCTTCTACCGGACCATGACGGCCCAGGAGTTCCGGCAGCAGCAGAAGCCGGAGCCGGAGAAGCGCCCGCTGGGCAGCTATACCGCCCGTCCCGCCGCGCCGGTGTCCCGGCCTGCGGCGCAGCCGGAGGAAAGACCGGCCCAGACCATGGCGGTGCGGGACGTGGCCCCGGAGGCGGGCAAGCCCTTTACCGCGCCCACCGGCCGCCCCGGCGTCAGCTATCACATTACCCCGCCCGCCCCAAAGCCGGAGCCGGTGCGGGAGCCGGTACAGGAGACGGTGTCCCTGCCGGAGCAGGTGACCATGGAGCCACCCAGGGAGGCCCCCTGGCGCATTGCCGGCGAGGTGCTGCGGACGTATATCATCTGCGAGGATGAGCAGGAGAACGTGTGGCTCATCGACAAGCACGCTGCCCACGAGCGGGTGCGGTTCGACGCGCTGAAGGCCGCCACGGAGCCCATCATGTCCCAGACACTGCTGGAGCCCATGGCGGTGGAGCTGTCGCCGGAGGACTGCGCGGCGGTGCTGGAGCAGCTGCCCCTGCTGGAGCGGTATGGCTTCCGGTGCGAGGATTTCGGCGGCGCGGTGCTGGTGCGGGGGGTGCCCGCCGGGGTAGACGACCCCACCGGAGCCCTGGAGGAGCTGGCGGAGGACCTGCGGCTGAACCGGGCGGACCCGGACGCAGCCCGGGACAGCCTATTGCAGACCATGGCCTGCAAATCCGCCATCAAGGCCGGGATGCACACGGACCCTGCCGAGCTGCGGCGTCTGGTGGACAGGGTCCAGTCCGGGGAAATTCAGTATTGCCCCCATGGCCGCCCGGTGGCGGTGCGGCTGAGCAAATACCAGGTGGAAAAAATGTTCAAGCGGGCGTGACGCCCGGAAAGGAGCGGCCTATGGCCCCCAGGGTCCTGTGTGTGGTGGGTCCCACCGCCAGCGGAAAAACGAAAATGGCCGTGGCTCTGGCCCGGCGCTTCGGCGGCGAGGTGGTATCCGTGGACTCCATGCAGATCTACCGGGGCATGACCATCGGCACCGCCGCCCCCACGGCGGCGGAGATGGAGGGGGTGCCCCATCATATGATCGCCGTGGCGGATCCGGCGGAAAGCTGGTCCGTGGCCCGGTTCTGCCAGGCGGCGGACGGCTGCATCCGGGACATTCTGGCCCGGGGCCGGCTGCCGGTGCTGGCCGGAGGCACGGGGCTGTATCTGGACGCCCTGATCCGGGGTGACGACTTCGCCCCCGGCAGCCAGGGCGGCGAGGTGCGGCTGCGGCTCCAGCGGGAGCTGCGGGAGCAGGGGCCGGAGGCGCTGCTGGAGCGGCTGCGGACCGTGGACCCGGAAACCGCCGGACGGCTGCACCTGCGGGATGAAAAGCGCATTCTCCGGGCGCTGGAGATCTATGAGCAGACCGGGGAGCCTATGTCCCTGCGGGACAGGCGGGGACGGCAGCGTCCGGACCGATACGAGGCGGTGTATATCGGGCTGAGCTTCCGGGACCGGGAGGACCTGCGCCAGCGCATTGACCGGCGGGTGGACGACATGGTCCGCCAGGGGCTTTTGCAGGAGGTGCAGGACCTTCTGGACAGCGGCCTGCCCCGGGATGCCACGGCCCTGCAGGCCATCGGCTACAAGCAGTTTCTGGCAGTGGCCGACGGCGCGGCCACCACGGACCAGGCGGTGGAGGAGGTCAAGCTCCGCTCCCGCCAGTACGCCAAGCGGCAGCTGACCTGGCTGCGGCGCAACCCGGACATCCACTGGATCCTCTGGGACCGGGAGCCGGATTTCCCGGCGGCTTTACAGAATGCGACAGATTTTCTCACAGCCCATGGCTTAGGATAAGGGCAGGCGGACAGCCGTCCGCACAAAGAGAAAAGGAGCATTCGTTATGCAGAAAAACAATCTTCAGGACATTTTCCTGACCAAGGTCCGCAAGCAGAGCCTGCCCGTTACCGTATTTCTGATGAACGGCTTTCAGCTGCGGGGCAGCGTCACCGGCTTTGACAGCTTCACCGTGGTGCTGGACACCGACGGCAAGCAGCAGGTGATTTATAAGCACGCAATATCCACCATCATTCCGGTTCATCCGGTGCCATTGAACGACCCGGGCTTGCCGTCGGAGGCGCAATAGCGCCGCCGCCCGACAGGGCGCACAAGCGCTTTGCCGCAGGCAAAGCCTTGGGCACGGGCGGATTCACTCCGTCCGTGCGGAATAAAATCACGGGGCCCCAGACGCCGCGTCTGCGGCGCCTGGGCAACAAGCAGCAGGTGATCTACAAGCACGCAATATCCACCATCATTCCGGTTCATCCGGTGCCATTGAACGACCCGGGCTTGCCGTCGGAGGCGCAATAGCGCCGCCGCCCGACAGGGCGCACAAGCGCTTTGCCGCAGGCAAAGCCTTGGGCACGGAGATTTTTTGAGACATGCCCCGGCGCGCGGCAGCGCCCCAACACCATCACCCGGCCACCAAAGGAGGTTACGCCATGAAGTCCACCCGCGCATTCAAAATTCTGTCCATTGCCCTGGCGGCGGCGGTGGTGTTCTATTTTCTGGTCCAGGGGGTGCGGTATCTGACGAACCCCTACGCCACCACCCGGGTGTATACCAGCACCACGGAGGAATCCGTGGAGGCCTCCGGCTGGCTGGTGCGGGAGGAGGAAGCCTTCCGCTCCGAGGCCGGGACCCTGAGCCATACCCGGGACGAGGGGGAAAAGGTGGGAAAGGGCCAGGTCATCGCTACCGCCTATGACAGCCCCGGGGCCCTGGAGGCCGTGGCCCAGATCCAGGCCAAGCGCCTGCAGCTGGAGCAGCTGGAATACGCCCTGTCCTCCTATCTGAACCCCGACGCCGCCCTGAAGCTGGACGGCTCCATTTCCGACGAAATCATGGCCCTGCGGAAGAATCTCACCGGCGGGGACTATACCGCCGCCTCCGGCGACCTGTCCCAGCTGAAGGCCGCCATTGTCAAGCGCAGCCGGGCCTATACCTCCAGCCAGGAGATCAAAACGGAGATCGCCGCGGTGCAGGACGAGATCGACTCCTTGCAGGCGGGCCTTACCGGGGCCACGGATATCACCGCTCCCCGGGCGGGAACGTATTCCGCCGTGTGCGACGGGTATGAGTCCGTGCTGACCCCGGCGGGCCTGGGGGACCTGACTCCCAGCGCTCTGGACAGCCTGACCCCCGGGGAGAATACCGCCAACGTGGGCAAGCTGATTTACAGCAACACCTGGTACTATGCCGCCGCCGTGGCGGAGGAGGAGGCCCAGCGCATTGCCGCCTGCGGCAGCGTATCTCTGCGGCTGACCAAGGGCGTCACCGATGACATTGCCGCCGCGGTGCATTCCGTGGGCCCGGCGGAAAACGGCCGGTGCGTGGTGGTGCTGTCCTGCCGGGAATATCTGGCGGAGACCACTCAGCTGCGGCACCAGACGGCGCAGATCGTGCTGCACAGCTATACGGGGCTGCGTCTGCCCTCCGTGTGCCTGCGGCAGAGCGACGACGGAAAGCTGGGCGTATACTGCGTTCAGGGCAGCTTCCCCCAGTTCAAGCCTGTGGAAATGGTGTATCAGGGGGACGACTATGTGCTGGTGTCCGTGCCTCAGAACACCGAGGGACTGTCAACGCTCCGTCCCGGCGACGAGGTCATCATGACCGGCGTGACCCTGGACGGCACACAGATATTGAAAGAAGATTGACCGCGGAAAGGGAGGCTTTCACTATGTCTATTGCGGAGAATATTGCCGCCGTCCGGCAGCAGATGGACCAGGCGGCCCGGGAAACGGGGCGCACCGGCGCCGACGTTATCCTGGTGGGCGCCAGCAAAATGAACGACGCCGCCGCCTGCCAGGCGGCCATTGCCGCCGGGATCGACGCCCTGGGCGAAAACCGGGTGCAGGAGATGACCGCCAAGCTGGCGGAAAACGCCTACGCCGGCCGCCCCCTGCACTTTATCGGCCATCTCCAGCGCAACAAGGTGCGCCAGGTGGTGGGCAAGGCCGATCTGATCCAGTCTGTGGGCAGCACGGAGCTGTTGCAGGAGATCGAAAAGGCCGCCGGAAGGCTGGAGCTCTGCCAGGATATCCTGCTGGAGGTGAACATCGGCGGGGAGGCGGCCAAAAGCGGCTTTGCGCCGGAGGATATCGCCGCCGCCGCAGAAACGGCTCTGGCCATGCCTCATGTCCGGGTCCGGGGACTGATGACCATCCCTCCGGTGGCCATGGAGCCCCACGGAAATCTGGCATATTTCGAGAAAATGCGGTGGCTTTATGTTGACATCAATGCAAAAATATACGATAATAGGATGGAATATCTGTCAATGGGCATGAGCGGCGATTTTGCCGACGCCATCCGGTGCGGCAGCAACATGATCCGGGTGGGCACGGCAATTTTCGGCGCACGGGACTATACAAAATAAAGAGCGGAGGGAAGCACATGAGCCTGAAGGACGAGTTCAAGAAGTTTATCCATCCCTATGACGACGAGGATGAACCGGTGGAATATCAGGAGGGCGATTACCAGGATCGTCCCCGCCGGGACGACCGGCGGGAGGAGCGCCGGGATGAGGAGCGCCGCAGCAAGGTGGTGAACATCCACGCCACTACCCAGCTGAAGGTGGTGCTGGTGAAGCCCTCGAAGTATGACGAGGACGCCACGGCCATTGCCGATCATCTGCTGGAAAAGCGCACCGTGGTGGTGAATATGGAGAACACCGACCCCGATACTGCCCGGCGGCTGCTGGACTTCGTGTCCGGCGTGGCCTATGCTACCGGCGGCAAGGTCAAGCGCGTGGCCGCCAAGACCTATATCGCCACGCCCTATTCCGTGGATCTTATGGGCGACCTGATCGACGAGTTGGAAAACAGCGGCCTGTACATGTGACGGACCGATACAGCAAAAACGGAGGGATAGATCATGTACACACCCCAGGAAGTTTCCGAGAAAACCTTTCCCAAATCGTCCGGCCTGAGCAGCGGCTACAGTATGACGGCTGTGGACGAATTTCTGGACGGCCTGACGGAGGATTATACCGCGCTGTATAAGGACAATACCACCCTGAAGGCCAAGCTGAAGGTGCTGGCCGAGAAAGTGGAGGAATACCGCGCCACCGAGGATGCCATGCGGTCTACCCTGCTGGCGGCCCAGAAAATGGCGGCCCAGATGGTGGCCGAGGCCCAGGCCGAAAGGGACAAGTCCATCGCCGAGGCCCACGCGGAAAAGGAAAAGACCATTTCCAACGCCCAGGCGGAGGCGCAGCGGATCCTGATCGAGGCCCGGGGCGAGGCCGAGATCCAGGCCCGGCAGCTCCAGCAGGAGATCCGGGATTCCTGGGAGAAGCTGGCTGCGGCCCAAAGCGAGACGGAGAGCTTTATCCAGCGCAGCCGGGAGCTGTGCGCCCAGCAGATGGCGTTTTTGGATGCTCTGCCGGAGCGGAATGCGCCGGAGCAGGAGGAGCAGAGCGAGGCCGTGGCCCTGCCTGCCCCCCAGGAGAACGCCGTGCCTGTGGCGGAGGCTGCGACGGATGCGGAGCCTGCTTCTCAGGAGGAGCCTTCGCAGGAGCAGCAGCCCGCCCCGGAGCCTCAGCCGGAGGAAAAGCCCCAGGAGAAGAAAGAGGAGGATTCCCCCTTTCCCCTGGACTTTAAGCTGAACCTGGAGGACCTGCAGTTTGGCCGCAACTACAACAGCGGCGACAGACGCTGATATGAAATGCAAAAAGCGGCCCCTGGGGGCTGCTTTTTTGCCCTATACGCAAGGAGGTGGCGGTATGACGCCTATTGTGGCGCTGCTGTATGACTTTGACAAGACTCTGTGCACCACGGACATGGAGGACTATGCATTTATCCCGGCGTTGGGCTATACTCCGGCAGAATTCTGGAGGAAGGCCAATGACTTTGGCCGGGAGAACCGCATGGACGGGCTGCTGGCGTACATGTACACCATGATCGCCGAATGCCGGGCCCAGAACATCCGGCTGGATCGGGATTTCCTGGTGCGGTGCGGTCACGGGATGGAGCTGTTTCCCGGGGTGGCCGATTGGTTCGGGCGCATCAACGAATTTGGACGCAGCCAGGGGGTGCAGGTGGAGCACTATGTCATCTCCTCCGGCCTGCGGGAGATCATCGAGGGCAGCGACATCGCCCGGGAGTTCCGGGAGATCTACGCCTGTGAGTTTTTCTATGATGGGGACGGGCTGGCCTCGTGGCCCAAGCTGGACGTAAACTTCACCAACAAGACCCAGTTCGTCTATCGCATCAATAAGGGCGTGCTGGATGTGTCCGACGACAAGACCCTCAATGACTCCATGCCCGACGACAGCAAGCGGGTGCCGTTTACCAACATGATCTATGTGGGAGACGGCCTGTCTGATGTGCCGTGCATGAAAATGATGCGGGCCTATGGCGGCCAGGCCATTGCCGTGTACCAGCAGGAGAACCGCCAGGGCGTGGAGGACCTGCTGGCCAAGGGGCGGGTGGATTTCATCTTCCCTGCCGACTATCGGGCGGGCACCGACCTGGACGCCACTGTCCGCAATATCATCCGGAAAATGGCCATTGCCGACGCCCTGGCGGAGGAAAATGCCGCCCAGCGCCGGAACATCGGCAAGGGGGGGCTGCCCTACCAGGCCAGTCTGTTTGAGGAATAAAATCAGAAAAGCACGGCAATTCTATGGGAATTGCCGTGCTTTTTTTGGGAGAAATGGCAAGTTTTTCTTGCGCGGAGAGAGGATATCCGGTATAATACCATAAGCGTCGTTTTGTGAAGCGGCGCATAGGGAAAGTTTTTGTCATCTTGCAGAAACCGCCGCCGGGCCCGGCCCGGGGCTTATACAAGGAGAAAAACAGGATATGAAGGTAAAGATCATTTCGGACAGCACCTGCGACCTGTCGCCGGAGCTGATCGAACGGTACGACATTGCCATCACGCCCCTGTCGGTGCACTGCGGCGATCAGGTGGGGCATGACGGCGTGGAGATCACGCCGGAGACCATTTATGACTATGTGGACGCCAGCGGCCAGCTGCCCCGGACCAGCGCCGTCAACGTGTTCGACTATGTCCGGGAGTTCCGGTCCTGGCACCAGCAGGGGTACAGCGTCGTGCACTTCTGCATCAGCAGCGACTTTTCCAGCTCGTATCAGAACGCCTGCATGGCGGCGGCGGACGTCGGCGACGTATATGTGGTGGATTCCCGCAACCTGTCCACGGGCCAGGGGCTCCTGGTGCTTCACGGCGCGGAGCTGGCGGCGGCCGGACATACGGCGGAGGAAATTCAGAGGGCCTGCACGGACCTGGCTCCCCGGGTGGAGGCCAGCTTTGTTATTGACCGGCTGGACTATCTGTACAAGGGCGGACGGTGCTCGGCCCTCAGCGCTTTCGGCGGCAATCTGCTGAAGCTGAAGCCCTGCATCGAGGTGAAGGACGGCAAGATGACCCCAGGCAAAAAGTATCGCGGCCCCATTGACAAGGTGATGCTGCAATACACCCAGGACCGGCTCCAGGGACGGGATGATATCAACAGGCACCGGGTGTTCATTACCCATACCCGCTGCGCCCCGGAGACGGTGGAGGCGGTGCGGCAGAAGCTCCTGGAGCTGTGTCCCGATTTTGAGGAGATCATCGAGACCACCGCAGGGTCCACCGTCACCTCACACTGCGGCCCCGGCACCCTGGGGGTGCTGTTCATCCGCAGCAAATAAAGACCAATGCAAACACCCCGGAGCGCTGCTCCGGGGTGTTTGAGCTTGTCAAAAAAGGGCGTTGCCCTTTTTTGACAAAAGAGATTCCGCTCCGACCCGCGCGTTTTCACGCATAAAATGCGCGAAAACACACTCTCTCCGCGCAAAGTATTTTTCACGACGTACACGCCGCCGTGAAAAATGGATTGAACACTATTCGCGGCCTGCGGGCCGCGAACTCTGCGAGGCTTCTTTGGCAGGCTGAAACCCCCCCTGCGGGCCGCGAACTCTGCGAGGCTTCTTTGACAGGCTGAAACACCCCGGAGCGCTGCTCCGGGGTGTTTGGCGCTTATTTGTAGTAATCCGTCTCGTCGGTAAGGGCCATGGGCAAACCGTTGTGATACACCGGCAGGGTCTGGAATTTGAAGCGGCTGACGCGGTGCTTCTGGTCGATCTGGGCCCGGATGGCCGGGTCGCAGACGCCCCGGCGAACGTATTCGTTGACGGCGTGATAGGTAAAGCCCAGGTTGTCCTCGTCGGTGAGGCCGGTGAGGCCGTCGGAGGGGGCCTTTACCAGGAACTTCTCCGGCAGGCCCAGGACCCGGCCCAGGGCAATGACCTCCTCGGTGGTGTACATGCCCAGGGGGGAGAAGGCCCCGGCGGAGTCACCGTAAATGGTGCAGTAGCCTACCCAGTCCTCGGAGAGGTTGCTGGTGTTGATGACGATGCCGTCGGGCACGGTCTGGGCCACGGCGTACAGAGTGGCCATGCGGATGCGGGAGGGCAGGTTCACCCGGGTCTGGCGGCTGGGCTCCAGGCCCGCCTGCTCCATCTCGTGAAGGACGCCCTGGACGGCGTCGTGGATATTGATGGTGCAGTGGGGAATGTTCAGGTGCTCCACCAGGGCCTGGGAATAGTCGATATCCGGCTGGACGCCGTTGGGCATCAGGACGCCGTACACGTTCTCGCGGCCGTAGGCGGCTACTGCCAGCGCCGCCACGGTGCTGCTGTCCTTGCCGCCGGAAATGCCGATGACGGCGGTCTTGCCATGGCACAGGGCCATTTGCTGGTCCATCCACTCCAGCAGGCCTGCCAGCTGCTTCTGCGGGTTAAACTCCATAGGAATACGCCTCCTGTTTTCTGATTGGTGCTATTGTACCCCCCGGGGCCCCGGATGGCAAGCATTTTTTCCGCTGCTGAGGGTGAATGTACACGCGGGAGGGGCAGTCCGGGGCGCAAGCGGGGAAATTTTGATTTCCCGACAGAGTGCGGCCTTTTTTGCCGCCCGGGACGGATAAAATGGGGAAAAAGGAGGGCGAGCACCATGAAATTGCAGCGAAAGGGTGAATTTCTGTCCACACGGGTCCAGTACATCCCCCTGGGCCGCATCCGGCCCAATCCCCAGCAGCCCCGGCAGGGCTTTGACGAGGTGGGACTGGCGGAGCTGGCCGCCAGCATCCGCTCCTGCGGCATTTTACAGCCGCTGACGGTTCGCCGGGCCGGATCGCCGGGATGGCGGCGGGTATCGCCGTGGGCGTTCTGGCGGCGGCATACCTGGCGGTGTGCATCGCGGCCGCTGCGGGAAGGACCACCCTGCACCGCACCCGGGTGCTGGGCGTGGACGTGGGCGGACTTACCGCCCAGGAGGTTCGGGATAAATGGCAGCGGGACGGAGCCGATGCGTGCAGCGGCGAGGTCATCCACCTGACCCTGGGAGAGGAGACCATCGGACAGGTGAGCCTGTCGGAGCTTGGGGTATCCGTTACGCCGCAGGAGGCGGCCCAGGCTGCCTGGAACGCGGCCCATGGGGGGAATTTCTTCGTCAACGGGTATCACCTGATCCGCAGCTGGTTTGGGGAGACTCAGGCGGCAGTCCGGTGGGATCTGGACGCGGCGCAGCTGTCCCAGCGGGCGGAGAGCCTGAGCCGGGAGCTGAGCTGTGACCCGGTGGACGGTGCATACCGTATGGAGGAGGGCAAGGGCGACGGCTTCTACGTCACCAAGCCCGCCGACGGACGCACCATTGACCGGGATAAGCTGGCCCGGGCCCTGCATCAGGCCGTGACCACCCGGTGTCTGGACCCCATCGAATGCGTCAGCACCGTGACCCAGGGCAAGGCCCTGGATCTGGCGGCAGTGGAGCGGGAGATCGGCGGTGAGGGCAAGAACGCTTCCTATGACCGGGCCACCGGTCAGGTGGTGGAGGGGCGCGTGGGCGTTACCTTTGACGTGGCGGCGGCCGAAAAGCTGGTGGAGCAGGCCCAGCCCGGGCAGGAGCTCGTGATCCCCGCCCGGATCACCTATCCCACCGTTACCAAGGCGGGGCTGGAAAAGGTGCTGTTCCGGGACGTGCTGGGGCAGTACACCTCCTATGTCTCCGGCACCAGCGACCGTATTTTCAACGTTCGGAGGGCCGCCGGGAACATCAGCGGCTCCGTGGTCAACAGCGGCGAAAATTTCAGCTATAACGACGCTGTGGGCCCCACCACCAAGGAGGCCGGGTTCAAGATCGGCACCGCCTATGTGGGCGGCAAGGCCGTGCCCTCCTATGGCGGCGGCGTGTGCCAGGTGTCGTCCACCCTGTACTATTCGGCGCTGCTGGCCAATCTGAAAATCGTGTCCCGGGCCTGCCACATGTATGCCCAGGACTACGTACCCTCCGGATGCGACGCCACGGTGTTCTGGCCGTATCTGGACTTTGTGATCCAGAACAACACCGACTATCCCATCAAGATCGTGACATATTGGTACAACAACAACGTCACGGTGAAGATCTTCGGCACCAAAACCGACAGCAGCTTCGTGAAGATCACCAGCAAGACCGTGTCCACCACCCCGTGGAAAACCATCTATAAGGAAGTGGACAATCTGGCTCCCGGCGTGGAGCGGGTGACCCAGTATCCCATCACCGGGTTTACCGTGCAGACCTGGCGGAATGTGTATGACGGCAACGGGAATCTGATCTCCAGCAATTTCGAGGCGGAGAGCAATTACGACAGCCGGGACAAGATCGTGGAGGTGGGCAAGCAGAAACCCCAGCCCGAGCCCACGCCGGACCCGACTCCGGAGCCTGCGCCGGACCCCGATCCGGAACCCGCCCCGGAACCCGCCCCGGAGCCCACGCCGGGCCCGGAGAACCCGGAAAACTGAGTAAAAAAATCAGGGCCCCGAGGCCCTGATTTTTTTGCGCTTTATGAGGGTTACTGGAGCAGCAGCAGGCTGAACACCAGGGTGAACAGTGCCACCGTTTCGATAATACCGATGACAATGAAGAAGTTTGCCGTGCCCTTTCCGGTCTCGCCCAGCGCGTCGGCAGAGGCGGCGGCCACCTTGCCCTGGAAGAAGGCAGACAGACCGATGGCCAGGCCCGCGAAGATGCCGGTGAACATGGCCAGGGCCGCGTCACAGCCGCCCTCCACGGCGCTGCGGATGAAGTTCATCAGCAGGAAGCCATAAATGGTCTGGGTCAGCGGCGCGCCGGAGAAGGCCACCATGATGAAGGGGGCGGGCTTGCCGTTGGCGTAGCACTTTTTCCACGCACCCACGGAAGCCTGAGCCGCAAAGCCGGAACCGAACGCAGAGCCCATGGCGGACAGGCCCAGAGCGCACGCCATACCAATAAATTCGATATTCATAGTTGATCTCCTATCCGTTTATTTTTTGATTTTATCGCGTTTCTTAAAGGGATCGTAAGCAATACCGGCCCACTCCATCCCCAGCTGACCGGAAAACTCCAACAGGTTCAGGCGGACACCGTGGACCACTACAGACAGCAGACCCATGACGATGTTCAGCCCGTGACCGATCAGCAGGATCAGGATGGCGGCGATGACCAGGGGCCCCTTGAAGCCGAAGGCCATGTTGTTGAAGCTCTGGGCGATGGCCAGAGACGCCATGCCCACGGCAAACAGGCGGATGTAGCTCATGATATTGCCGAAGGCGCTGATGGTGTTCAGGAACACCGTGAACGCGTCGCCCAGGCCTGCCTTCAGGCCCTGGCCGAAGGTCTTGTCCGGGGACATGCCGCCGAACAGCACCACCAGCAGGAAGCCCGCAATGACCACGCAGGCCACAGGCATCAGGTTTACCTGCTGGCCGATGACCAGGTACAGCACCACGAAATACAGGGCGTCGATGGCGGCCAGCCACCCCAGGTCCGCCAGCCAGCTCAGGTCCTTCTCCCCCAGCTTGCGCCGGATGTTCATGACGCAGGCCAGCGACAGCTGCACCGTGCCCAGGATGAAGCAGAACTTCATGATGGTGTTCTGCTGGGTGGTGGATTCCACACCGAAGTGGGCGGGATAGTTGGCGAAGGTGGGGATCACCAGGCTCTTGAGAAGCGGCACGTCCATGGCCTGCTCCAGGCCGAACCAGGTGCCTGTCAGCGCGCCCCACACAATGGTGGCGATGGACAGCAGCCACAGCAGCTGCACGGCGGTGGACGCCTTCTTATTCTTCAGGGTCATGACCAGGGCCGCCAGCAGGAACAGGCAGCCGTATCCGGCGTCGCCGATGATCATGGCAAAGAACAGGGTGAAGAAGCCCAGAAACCAGAAGGAAATGTCATACTCCCGGTAGCCGGGAACCACGCCCAGAATGTCGAACACCGGGATCATCAGGCGGGTGACCTTGTTGTACTTGACCTTGGTGGGGACCTTGTCGTCATCGGCGGCGGGGTCCTCCATGGCCCAGGCCCAGTGCGCCTGGGCGGCGGCCTTTTTGAAGCCCTCCACCTCCGCTGCCGGGATATAGCCCGTCAGCCACACCAGGCCATCCTGGCTCTGGGACGTGTTGCTGACGGCGGAATACTCCGCGGCGTTCTGGGTCTTGAGCATCTGGTCGTGGATGCTGGGCAGGTGCCGGGCGGCGTCGTGCAGCTCCGCCTCACAGGCCCGGATGCCCCGGTCGCAGTCCTCCCACTCCCGGTTCAGCTCCTCCAGGCCCTTTTCGGGAATGGGGAACTCGGTGACGGGATACGGGGCGGGCAGGGGCCCGATGGAGGCCAGGGTGGGCATCTTTCCCACCGGGGCCAGCCGGATCACACGCACGTCCGGGTCCGCCGCCAGGGCGGCCGCAGTCTTTTTGTCCGTGCGGTAAATGTGAATATCCAGACCCTGGTCCCCCAGCGACCGCAGCTCCGCCGGGGAGAAGGCTCCCCATTCGGACAGCCGCTCCGCAGCCGCATGGACGGCGGTCTTTTGCTCCTGCAGGGCCTTGTGCCGGTCTATGCAGGCGGCCAGGTCCTTGTAAAAGACCTCAAATTCCTTGTCGGACAGCAGCTTTTTTTCCGGCTCCTGTCCCGTGTATTCCTGGAGAAGCATCTCCATCCTGGACAGCTCCGCGAAGCGCTCCAGATGCCGCTGGTCGGCGCTGGCCTTTTCGCCGAAGTGGACGATGCCCAGGGCGCGCAGCCGGTCCAGCAGGGCGGTTTTCTCCGACGCGGCCGCCACAATGTGGACGACCTTCATTTTTTCGATCATCGGCTCACCTCCTGCAGCTTTTTCTTGGCGATCTTGCCCCGCACCACGGCGGAGGTCTGCTGGTCGCCCAGGTAGATGCCGATGACTCGGATATTCTCCTTGGCCTCGGGGATCTTCACCTTCTCGAACAGGTTCACCCGCTGGGCCGTGGACCGCAGCTCCTGCTCCAGAAGCTCCACCTGGCGGCGGAGGGTCTTTTCCAGAGCGTCCAGCCGGGCGATCTCCCGCAGGCGCACCGCCGCAGTGTCCACCCACAGGGGGTAATCCGCCACATCGTAGCAGATGTCCTCAAAGCTCAGCTCCCGGAACACCGGCACGGTGACGCCGGCGATGTTCTCCTCTCCGCACTCCACATGGTGGGGGCGGACCAGGGTGTCCAGGCGCTTGTCCGCCGGGAAGCTGTCGTTTTCCGCGAAAACGGCCACCCAGTCGTCCAGCCCGTCCACGGCGGCCCGGCGCTCCCGCTCCACCTGCTCCAGCTGGGCGTTGACCTGCATCACCACGGATTGCAGCTGCTGCTTTTTCAGCTGGAGGGTGGGCAGATACCGCTGGAACTGCTTCAGGCGGTCCTTCTGCACCTTCAATTCATTTTTGGTAAGTTTGACAGCCATAGGCGCACCCTCATTCCACGGCAGACCGCTTGGGCCATCTCTCCTGGATGAGGCTCGTTTTCAGGCCGGTTTCATTGGGCTCGAAGCACTCGGCCAGGATCTCCCAGCCCAGGTCCAGCGCCTCCTCCAGCGGGATATTCACGCTCAGGTCCATCAGCTTCGTTTCAAACAGGTGGCCGTATTTCAGCAGCTTTTCGTCCCACTCGGACATCATGAAGCCCATGGACTTCTTTTCCAGGCTCTCCTTATAGGCGCTGTACAGCCGGATCATGCCGTCCATCAGGGCCCGGTGGTCGCTTCTGGTCTTGTCGTTGACGTTCTGCTTCAGACGGGACAGGGAGCCGAAGGGCTCGATGTGGCCGTTTTTCAGGTAATACTGGCCCTCGGTGATATAGCCGGTGTTGTCGGGCACCGGATGGGTCACGTCGTCGCCGGGCATGGTGGTGACGCCCAGAATGGTGATGGAGCCCGCGCCCTCAAAGTCCACGGCCTTTTCATAGCGGGCGGCCAGGCAGCTGTACAGATCGCCCGGGTAGCCCCGGTTGGAGGGCACCTGTTCCATGGTGATGGCCATTTCCTTCTGGGCGTCGGCGTAGTTGGTCATATCCGTCAGCAGCACCAGGACCCGCTTTCCGGCCAGGGCGAACTGCTCCGCCACGGCCAGGGCCATATCGGGCACCAGGGTGCACTCCACGGTGGGGTCGGAGGCGGTGTGGATGAACATCACCGTGCGGCCCATGGCGCCGCTCTTTTCCAGGGTGTCCCGGAAGTACAGATAGTCGTCGTACTTCAGGCCCATGCCGCCCAGGACGATGATGTCCACCTGGGCCTGCATGGCGATGCGGGAGAGCAGCTGGTTATACGGCTCGCCGGACACGGAGAAGATGGGCAGCTTCTGGCTTTCCACCAGGGTGTTGAACACGTCGATCATGGGGATACCAGTGCGGATCAGCTTGTTGGGCACGATACGCCTGGACGGGTTCACGGAGGGGCCGCCGATGGGGATCATATTCTCCGTCAGGGCGGGACCGTTGTCCCGGGGTACACCGGCGCCGTCGAAAATGCGGCCCAGCAGGTGGTCGGAGAAGGACACCATCATGGGACGGCCCAGGAACCGGACCGGGTCCGTGGTGCTGACGCCCTGGGTGCCGCTGAACACCTGGAGCGTTACCAGGTCCCTGTCCAGCTTGATGACGTTGGCATAGCTGTCGCCCACCAGGGCCAGGTCGCCGTTGCGGACGCCATCGGCCCGGACCGTGACCACGTTGCCCACGATGGACTCAATTTTCGTGTAAACTTTCTGCATATTGACTCCCCTCTCAATCCGCGGCCTTGCTCAGGTAAAAGTCCTTCAGCCGCTTTTCCTGGGCCTCAAATTCCGGGGTGCGGAACACGGTGTTGTGCCAGTCCAGGAACTCCTGCCGGACCTGGTTGAAAAAGGCGCGGATCTCTTTTTTGTCGCTGAGTGCGAAATCCCGGGTCAGCACGTCATACAGCACGTTGAACTCGTGGATCTGACGGTCGGGATCGCAGGCCGCGTCGATGGGATCGAAGGAGTTCTGCTGCAGATACACCGCGTCCAGCAGCTCGCCCTTCTGATAGACGATATAGTCCTCGGCGGAGGTACCCTCCTCGCCGATGACCTTCATCATCTGGTTGATCTCGTTGCTGCGCTTGAGGATGGCGCGGGCCTGCTCCACCCGGTCCATATCCACCACGCCCCGGTATTTGGACCAGGAGTCGATGGGGTGGATGGCCGGATACTTGCGGGCGTCGGACCGCTCGCGGGACAGGCCGTGGAACGCGCCCACCACCTTCAGGGTGGCCTGGGTCACAGGCTCCTCGAAGTTGCCGCCGGCGGGAGACACGGTGCCGCCGATGGTGACGGAGGCGATCTTGCCGCTCTTCAGGCGGACCTTGCCGGCCCGCTCATAGAAGGAGGCAATGACGGACTCCAGATAGGCGGGGAAGGCCTCCTCACCGGGAATCTCCTCCAGACGGCCGCTCATCTCACGCATGGCCTGGGCCCAGCGGCTGGTGGAATCCGCCAGCAGCAGCACGTCCAGACCCATCTGGCGGTAATACTCCGCCATGGTGACGGCGGTGTACACCGACGCCTCGCGGGCGGCCACGGGCATGGAGGAGGTGTTGCAGATGATGATGGTGCGCTCCATCAGGGAGCGTCCGGTGCGGGGGTCCACCAGCTCAGGGAACTCCTTCAGCACCTCCACCACCTCGCCGGCCCGCTCACCGCAGGCGGCCACGATGACGATGTCCACATCGGCGTTCTTGGCCTCCATGTGCTGCAGCACCGTCTTGCCGGCACCGAAGGGGCCGGGCACGCAGAAGGTGCCGCCCTTGGCCACCGGCAGGAACGTGTCGATGGAGCGGAGCTTGGTCACCAGGGTCTCGTCCGGGCGCAGACGCTCCTCATAGCAGCGGATAGGCTGCTTCACGGGCCAGGAGAACACCATGGTCAGCTCCTTCTCCTCGCCGTTGTCGTTTTCCAGCACCGCCACGGTGTCCCGGACGTTGTACACGCCCTTTTCCCGGACGGATTTCACCCGCCACCCTTCGTCCTTCAGGCCGAAGGGTACCATGATCAGGTGGGTAAACAGCCCCTCGGGCACACTGCCCACGGCGTCACCGGCGGAAACATGGTCGCCGGGCTTCACCAGGGGGGTAAACTCCCAGTCCTTGTTGGGGATGGGATCCAGATACACGCCCCGCTGCAGGAAGAAGCCGCACTGCTGCGCCAGCTCCGGCAGGGGATTCTGCAGGCCGTCGAACACCTGGGTCAGCAGGCCCGGCCCCAGCTCCACGCTCATCAGCTCGCCGGAGAGCTCCACCCGGTCGCCCACCTGGATGCCGTTGGTCATTTCATAGATCTGCATACTGGCTGTGTCGCCGTTGACGCGGATGACCTCGCCCTTGAGCCGGTCATCGCCCACCTGGACATAGCCCACTTCATTTTTTCGGACGGAGCCGGAAAAGGTGGCTGCCACCAGATTCCCGTTTACTCCGGTCACATATCCTGTCACTTTGTCCATTTCGTTTCTCCTGTTTCGTTATAAGCTGGAAACCTGCTGGCGGATGCCGGCCATAAGCTCGTCGAAGGCCTGCTTGCCAGCCTCATACCGGAAGGTGCGCTGCCGCTCCAGCAGCTGGAGCTTCATGGCATAGCCGAACAGCGCGTGGTCGTCGAAGTTGTGCAGGCCGATCATCCCGTCCAGACGGCGGAATTCCAGGTCCAGCAGCAGACGCTCGCCCTCCAGCGGATTCTCGGCGTTTACCGCCGCCGTCACCGTCTGGACAATGCCGGCGTCCCGGTCCGAGGGGATGGCACAGGGCCGGCCCAGCTTCACGTTCCGCTGATACGTCAGCTCCCGGCACAGGGCCTTGTAAAACCCGGCCCACTCCGACAGCAGCGGCCCCTTGTCCGACGCCGCCGTCAGCTCCTCCAGCGTTTGGTACACCCCGCTGCTTACCGCCGACTTGCACATGGCCAGAAACGCGGCGTAGTCCATAGGCGGCTCGCCCTGGGTCTTCAGCATGGGGAGGCTGGAGATCAGATAGTAATAGGAAGCCATGGGGCCACCCCCTTACAGGTGCATATCCCGGAAAAAGGGCATGAGCATCTCCGCGATCTCCTGGTCGGAGCAGTCAAAATAGCCGGAGCCGTCCTTGGCGGCCAGGCGGAAGCCCGCGCCCACCTTCTTGGAGGGACGGATCTCCAGGCCGTTTTTCAGCTCCTGGGCCAGCTGCTGGCGGATGCCGTCCGTCACCTGGCCCACCTCCACGGCGTAGCCGGAAACGTCCTCTCCCTGCACGGCGGCCTGGATGAGCCTGGCCAGCGTCTGCTGGTCCAGAGCCTTGCCCACGTCGGCGGCGAGAATTTTCTCGAATTCCTTCTGGATTTCCTGGCGGAAGGCCAGGACCGCGTCACGCTTGGCCTGCTGGGCGCTGAGCTGGGCGCTGGTTTTGAACACGTCGATCTCCGCCTTGGCGTCGTCCCGCAGCTTATCCGCTTGGCTCTTTGCCTCGGCGACGATGGCGTCCGCCTGCTTACGGGCGTCGGCCAGGATCGCGGCGGCCTGCTGATTTGCACTGTCAATGCCGTCCTTTTTGATGGAAGAAACAAGATCCTGAATCTGAAGTTCCATAATTGATCACCTTCTTGTCTGTATTTGCCTGATATGACTACGGGTATGGCCATATTATAATACAAGCCAGGAAAAATGCAACACTTTTTAGTGGATGTATTATTCGGATTCCTTATACATTGTCCTTCATCTGTCTGCTTTTTTATCATATATGTTTCCCGGAAGCGCACAAATAATACCGCGGCTTCCAGGAAATGGAAGCTGCGGAACGTCCGCTGCTTCTCCTGCCGGAATAGGGATGCCGTTCAGGGCACGAAGGAACAGCTCCTGTGGTTCTGCACAGAAAAAACGGTATAGCAAAAACAATTAACACAGTAATTAAATGACATCCGGTGCAGAACGCACGGAAAGTCCGCTAAGAAGTTGTTAAGATAATTTGAAAAATTAACGCAATATTTATATATTTCTTGCAAATATAATAGCCTTTTGCATAAAGAAAGTGAAAGAAGATGAAAGGTTTGGAGAAACAGCCAAAACGTCAGTTCATAATTTGTTCAAATTCCCGTTTGAATTTGCGTTGGTGAAATCTTGACAATCAGATCAAAAAACGGTACCATAAAAGAACCAAAACTTGAGGAGGTAAATCACTCTAATGGAA
>FR884142.1:0-950 GCA_000435975.1 Oscillibacter sp. CAG:241
TTCCGCCTGCGGCAAGGTTTTGCTGCGCAAAACGCTTGATGTGGAACAAAAGCAGCAGGGGAGTAGATGGATGGGGGAGTTTATTCCTCCTCCTGGGCTGTGATGGCAATATGCAGCTCGTCCAGCTGCTTTTGTCTGTCCCCACAAAATGACGCGGCATTTTGCGGGGGCCCCTCACTGGGAATGAATATCCTCGGCGGAAATGAATTCCGCCTGCGGCAAGGTTTTGCTGCGCAAAACGCTTGATGTGGAACAAAAGCAGCAGGGGAGTAGATGGATGGGGGAGTTTATTCCTCCTCCTGGGCTGTGATGGCAATATGCAGCTCGTCCAGCTGCTTTTGTTCCACAGTGGAGGGGGCGCCCATCATGATATCCTGGGCGTTCTTATTCATGGGGAAGGGGATGATCTCGCGGATAGAGCTTTCACCGGCCAGCAGCATCACCATGCGGTCCACGCCGGGGGCAATGCCGGCATGGGGAGGCGCACCGTAGCAGAAGGCGTTGTACATGGCGGGGAACTTCTTCTTCACATCCTCCTCGCCCAGGCGCACCAGCTCAAAGGCCTTGACCATGATCTCCGGGTCGTGGTTCCGGACGGCACCGCTGGACAGCTCCACGCCGTTGCACACCAGGTCATACTGGTCGGCGGTGATGGTCAGGGGGTCGATTTCGCCCCGCTCCGCCTTCAGCAGTACCTCCAGGCCGCCGCTGGGCATGGAGAACGGATTGTGGCAGAACTCCAGCTGGCCGGACTCGTCGCCGATCTCGTACATGGGGAAGTCCACGATCCAGCAGAACTCGTAGCGCTCCTTGTCCATGTGGCCCTCACAGGCCGCGCCGAAGGTCTTGATGAGCACACCCGCGGATTTGGTGGCGGCGGGACCTGCGGCCACCAGCACCAGAGTGTTGGGCTTCAGATCCAGGGTCTCGGTCAGCTCCTGCTGAAGGCC
>FR884142.1:959-8007 GCA_000435975.1 Oscillibacter sp. CAG:241
CTCGGTCACCCCCTGCTGAAGGCCTGTGACGAACTTGGCAATGCCGCCGGCCAGCTGGCCGTTTTCGTCCGCCTTGAACCAGTAGGCTTTGGAGCCGGACTGCACCTCGCAGTCGGCCAGCAGCTTGTCGATCTGCTTGCGGGTGAGCTTGCAGTTGGACACGGGGACCATCTTCACGGTCTGACCCCGCAAGGCGTCGAACTCACTCTCGGTAAACAGGGAGGTGACATTCTTGCAGGTCAGGTCAATGCGCAGGTCAGGCTTATCGGAGCCGTAGGTCTCCATGGCGTCCCGGTAGGCGATGCGGCGGAAGGGGGCGGAGGAGGCCACGTTGTAGGTGCCGAATTTGGCGAAGATGGGAGGCAGCACGTCCTCCAGGACGGCGAACACATCCTCCTGGGTGGCGAAGGCCATTTCCATATCCAGCTGGTAGAACTCGCCGGGGGAACGGTCGCCTCGGGCGTCCTCGTCCCGGAAGCAGGGGGCAATCTGGAAATAGCGGTCAAACCCGGCGGTCATCAGCAGCTGCTTGAACTGCTGGGGAGCCTGGGGCAGAGCATAGAACTTGCCGGGGTGCTTCCGGGCGGGCACCAGATAATCCCGGGCGCCCTCAGGGGAGGAGGCCGTCAGGATGGGCGTGGTGATTTCCAGGAAACCGTGATCCGTCATGGCAGCCCGCAGGGCGGACACCACCTGGCAGCGGAGGATGATGTTGCTCTTTACTGCCGGGTTCCGCAGGTCCAGATAACGATATTTCAGACGCTGGGTCTCGTCGGCCTCGCGGCTGCGGTTGATCTCAAAGGGCAGGCTGTTGTAGCGGCAGCGGCCCAGGACCTCAATTTTTTCGGGGAGCACCTCCACATCGCCGGTGGCCTGCTTGGGATTCTTGCTGGCCCGCTCCCGGACGGTGCCCTCTACGCTGATGGTGGACTCCTTGTTCAGGCCGTTGATGACGTCCATCATCTCCTGACTCTCTACCACCACCTGGGTGGTGCCGTAGAAGTCACGCAGCACCACAAAGGCGAAGTTCTGGCCCACCACGCGGACGTTCTCCATCCAACCCACGATCTTCACGTGCTTTCCGGCGTCGGTCAGACGCAGCTCCCCGCAGGTATGGGTTCGCATTTGCATCATATTGATCTCTCCTGTTCTGATTATAATTTGTATTTTAGTTAACGGATTCAACTATCTGTATTCAAATCTATGATTACAATTTTGAATATTTGTGGGTAATATTGCATCTTGTATTTATTTTTCCAGAATGACCTTGCCTTGATTCCGCTGGGACAGGCCCTCCTGAATGCGGGAAAGTGTGGCGTCGAAGGGGAGCTTGGTCTGTTCGCCGGAGGTCATATCCTTGCACGCCACCAGGCCCGCCGCAATCTCGTCGTCGCCCAGAAACACCACATAGGGGACCCCCAGCTTGTCGGCATAGTTCATCTTGGCTTTGAACTTTTTCTGCTCGGTATACAGCTGCGTGCGGACACCGGCGCCCCGCAGCCGGGTAGCCAGCTGGATGGCCGGGGTCAGGTCCTGGGTCATGGGCAGGATCAGCACATCGGCAGGAGCCGTGGGCAGGGAGGGGTTCAGGAGGCCCTGCTCACCCAGCACATAAAACAGACGGGTCAGGCCAATGGAGATGCCCACGCCGGGAAGCTGGCGGTCGGTATAATACTCAGCAAGGTTGTCATAACGTCCACCAGAACATACGGAACCGATCTCCGGATAGTCCAGCAAGGTTGTCTCATACACGGTACCGGTGTAGTAGTCCAGGCCCCGGGCGATGGTCAGATCCACGGCGAAATTGACCTCCGGAACGCCGAAAGCGGCCAGGTAACGGGTGACGGTGGTAAGCTCATCCAGTCCCTGGTCAAACAGCTCATGGCGGCTCCGGTAGCCCTCCAGGGCGGAGAGCACCTGGTCATTGCTGCCGGTAATGGAGATGAAACGCATGATCTCCTCCGCCTGGTCCGCCGTCAGCCCTACGTCGTCCATCAGACAGGCGCGGACCTTATGGGGCCCGATCTTGTCCAGCTTGTCCACGGTGCGCATGATGTCGCCGGACCGGTCCGTCAGGCCCAGCATGGCATAGAAGCCGTTGAGGATCTTGCGGTTGTTGACCCGGATCTGGAACCGGGTCAGGCCCAGGGCGGTGAAGGTCTGGTAGATGATGGAGGGGATCTCCGCCTCGTTGGTGATGTCCAGCTTGCCGTCGCCGATAATATCGATGTCTGCCTGATAGAATTCCCGGAAACGCCCTCGCTGGGCCCGCTCGCCCCGGTATACCTTACCAATCTGATAACGCCGGAAGGGGAAGGCCAGGTCATTGCCGTGGAGGGCCACATATTTGGCCAGCGGCACCGTCAGGTCAAACCGCAGGGCCAGGTCGGCGTCGCCCTTCTGGAAGCGGTAGATTTGCTTTTCGGTCTCGCCGCCGCCCTTGGCCAGCAGCACCTCGCTGGCCTCAATCACAGGGGTGTCCAGAGGCGTGAAGCCGTAGCGGCTATAGGTGGTGCGCAGAATGTCCATCATCCGCTCCAGCTGCTGCTGCTGCGCAGGCAGCAGCTCCATGAAGCCGGAGAGGGTCCGGGGGGTCACAGTTGCCATGGTGATCTATTTCCTTTCTGTTTTGTTTTTGGGTTATTATTGGGGACTCTGCGGAGGCATCATAGCTCGGTTGCAGCTGGGTTTGGAAATGGAAAAATGCGCTCCCGTCCCTTGTTTGGGACGAGAGCGCATGAATACGCTTCGTGGTGCCACCCAAATTCAGCCCCAAGGGGCCCTCGCGGCTCCTGTTACGGGGAGCGGGCCGTGGATGTTTCCATCCCCGCTGGGGGACTGTCTTCGCTTCTCCTGCCGGGGCGCGCTTGCAGCCGGTGACGCGTCTCTCTGGTGCCGGTGGGGATGAAGGTACTCCTGTCTCCTTTATGGCGGTCGCTTTTCCTATTTTATGGCATCCGGGGCCGCTTGTCAAGCGGTAAAGGGCTTGGTTTTGGGATTGACAATATTGCGCCAGTCCAGGTCGCCCCGGGCCAGGCCCAGCACCAGCATTTCCGCCGAGGCCAGGTTGCTGGCATAGGGGATGTTGTTCTGGTCACACAGACGGAAGATGTTGGCTACATCCTCATTCGGGGTCTTCTGATTGGGGTCGCCGAAGCACAGCACCATGTCGATCTCATTATAGGCGATACGGGCCGCGATCTGCTGGCCGCCGCCGTGGTCGAAGGACAGGAAACGGTGGATGCGCAGGCCGGTGGCTTCGCTGATCTGAAGGCCGGTGGTGGCGGTGGCGCAAAGGGTGTGCTGGGCCAGAATGCCGCAGTAAGCGGTGCAGAACTGGACCATCAGTTCCTTTTTGTTGTCGTGAGCGATCAGTGCGATATTCATGGGGGCACTTCCTTTCATAAGATCAGATCCGCATCAGCGGCACACGCTGGCCGGTGATGCGTCGGGCAATGTTTTCATAGGACCGTGCGGCATAGTAGTTCATGTCCCGCAGGGGAATGCCGCGGTTGAGGGAATAGGGGACGTCGCTGTCCTCCGGGACCACGCCCAGAAGGGGAAGGCCGGCAGCGTCCATGGCGTCGTCGATGGTGCTGTGCAGGGCCCGCAGGAGCTTTTTCTGTACTCGCCCTACCACCAAAAACAGGCTCTCTGTGGTGAAGCGCTTGTCCAGGATCATAACGGTGTGCTGCGCGTCCCGCAGAGCGGAGGCGTCGGTGGTGGTGATGACCACCACGCAGTCGGCGCAGCCGGTGGCCAGCTGGAAGCCCTGACCCAGTCCCGCCGGGGCGTCGATGAGGCAATAGTCATACTGCCGGCGCACCTGATCCAGGAGCCGTTTCATCTGCTCCATGGTGACGTTCAGCTGCCCGGTGGCGGACAGGGGAGCGGTGAGCAGGTGGAGCTTGGGATACTTGGGGTGGACAGCCACCGCGTCCGACAGTGCGCAGCGCCCGGCTATAACGTCGGAAAAGTCCATCAGTGCACTGTCTGTCAGCCCCAGGGCCAGGTCCAGGTTCCTCAGGGTAATGTCACAGTCCAGGCACAGAGTGCTCTTTCCCAGGGCGGCCAGAGCCAACCCCACGTTGGCGGTGAAGGAGGTCTTGCCGGTGCCGCCCTTTCCGGAGACCACTGCTATGATTTTTCCCATATCCAGGTACCTCGTATACAGATGGGGTTCAGCCCAGCGGCGCTTTTTTGATTCGGGCAAAGGGACGGGGATAGGCCGCCGGAGTAGGATGCTGCTTTTGAATGATCACCACCCGGTGACGAATGTCCGTACCGGGAATGGTGTAATCCCAGATTTTTCCAATTTTTCCGCCCAGCTGGGCAATGGCGCTTTTGGCGGACTGGACCTCCTGGTCGGAGTCCACAGACTTCATGGCCAGGAACTGGCCGCCTACCTTCACCAGGGGCAGGGCCAGCTCACACAATATGTTCAGCTGGGCAACGGCCCGGGAGGTGGCGATGTCGAATTTCTCCCGATGCTGCCGGGCAAATTCTTCGGCCCGGGCATGCACGCATTGGGTGCGCTTGAGATCCATGGCTTGTGCCGTTTCCTGGAGAAAATCCACACGCTTTCCCAGGCTGTCCAGCAGGGTCAGGTCAAAGTCCGGCTCCAGCAGCCGCAGGGGCATACCGGGAAAACCCGCGCCTGTGCCTACGTCCACGACGTTTTTGCCCCGGAAGTCTGCTATCGTCAGCAGGGAAGCACAGTCCAGAAAGTGCAGCCGCGCCACATCTGCCGGATCAGTGATGGCTGTCAGATTCATGACCCGGTTTTTTTCCAGCAGGAGCCGGGAAAATTCCTGCAGCCGGGGGATGGCGTCGGTGGGAAGGCCCCAGGTCTCGAGGCCCTGCTGCAAGATGCGTTCCATTTTATTTCTGCTCCTTCAGCAGGTCCCGGATCTCCGTCAGCAGCTCCTCTGTGGTGGGACCGGCGGGCTCCTCCGGAGCGGGGGCCTCGTCCTTCTTCTTGTGGAAGGCGTTGATGGCCTTGACCATCAGGAAGATGACGAATGCCACCAGGATGAAGTCGATGATGGTGGTCAGAAAGGTGCCCAGGCCCAGAGTTACGGCAGCCGTGACCTCCTTGTCCCCATTCATAACGGCGGGCTTCAGGATGATATCCAGCTTGCCCAGGTCAATGCCGCCGATGACCAGACCGATCAACGGCATGAACACATCGTTGACCAGGGAGGTGGTGATTTTGCCGAAGGCAGAGCCCAGCACCACGCCGATGGCCATGTCCAGCACATTGCCGCGCATGGCAAATTCCTTGAATTCATTGAAAAACTTTTTCATATGGACCCTCCTCTCAGTGCTTGGGGATAAGGCGGTCGTGGCCACCCATATAAGGCCGCAGAGCCTGGGGGATCCGCACAGAGCCGTCAGGCTGGAGGTTGTTTTCCAGGAAGGCGATGAGCATCCGGGGAGGGGCTACGCAGGTGTTGTTCAGGGTATGGCACAGCTGCATTCTGCCGTTTTCATCCTTATAGCGGATCTTCAGGCGGCGGGCCTGGGCATCACCCAGGTTGGAGCAGGAGCATACCTCGAAATACTTCTGCTGCCGGGGGGACCAGGCCTCAATATCACAGGACCTGCACTTCAGGTCTGCCAGATCGCCGGAGCAGCACTCCAGCTGCCGCACGGGAATATCCAGAGAGCGGAACAGCTCCACGCTGTACTGCCACAGCTGATCATACCATTTTTTGGAATCTTCAGGCTTGCATACCACGATCATTTCCTGCTTTTCAAATTGGTGAATGCGATAGATGCCCCGCTCCTCGATGCCATGGGCGCCCTTCTCCTTGCGGAAGCAGGGAGAGTAGGAGGTCAGGGTCTGGGGCAGGGATTCGGTGGGGACGATCTGGTCAATAAACTTGCCGATCATAGAGTGCTCGCTGGTACCGATGAGGTAGAGGTCCTCACCCTCGATCTTATACATCATGGCATCCATGTCGGTCTGGCTCATGACGCCCTCCACCACGTTGCCGTGGATCATGAAGGGCGGGATGCAGTAGGTGAAGCCCTTGTCGATCATAAAGTCCCGGCCATAGGCCAGCACGGCCTCGTGGAGCCGTGCAATATCGCCCATGAGATAATAGAATCCGTTGCCGGATACCCGGCCGGCGGCGTCCATATCAATGCCGTCGAAGCGCTCCATGATCTCCGTGTGATAGGGAATGTCGAATTCCGGGGTTTTGGGCTCGCCAAAGCGCTGGACCTCCACATTGTGGGTGTCGTCCGGGCCGATGGGAACGGAGGGATCAATCATCTGCGGGATCACCATCATGATTTTGGTGATCTGCTGGGTCAGGCGGCCCTCCATCTCCTCCAACTGGGCCAGTCGGTCGGCGTTGGCCTTCACCTGGGCCTTGGCCTCCTCGGCTTCCGCCAGCTTGCTGGGGTCCTTTTTGGCCTGTCCCATCAGCATGCCTACCCGCTTGGACAGCTGGTTGCGCTGGGCCCGCAGGTCGTTGGCCTCGTTCATGGCGGCGCGCTTTTCGGCGTCCAGAGCGATTACCTCGTCTACCAGGGGGAGCTTGGCGTTCTGAAATTTCTTGCGGATATTTTCCTTGACGGCTTCCGGGTTGTCCCGGACAAATTTGATATCAAGCATGGTAATGCACCTTTCCGTGTTTCACGTGAAACAGTTATTTCTTTTTGATGGTATGGAGGGCCTCCAACAGATCGTTGAGGTCGTCCACGCTGTAATACTCCAGTTCGATGCGGCCCTTTTTCCGCCCGGTGACGATCCGACAGCCGCGCCCCAGGGAATTTCCCAGATCGCGGGCGGCCTCCTGAGCATAGTCTACGGTGACGCCGGTGGGGGAGGGCTTCTCCCTCTTTTCGGCGGTGAGCTTCTTCACCAGCAGTTCCGTCTGGCGGACGGACAGGTCGTTTTTCAGAATGGAGGCAGCGGCTGTTTCCTGTAGGGCAGGGGACAGGGGCAGCAGTGCCCGGGCGTGACCGTTGGTGAGACGTCCGTCCTCCACCATGGCCCGCACCGGCGGGCACAGGTTCAGCAGACGCAGGGCGGTGG
>FR884142.1:8017-25073 GCA_000435975.1 Oscillibacter sp. CAG:241
GAGGTTCAGCAGACGCAGGGCGTTGGCCACAGCGGACCGGGATTTGCCCACCCGTTGGGCCGTTTCCTCCTGGGTCATGTTGTACTGGCTCATGAGCACCTGGTAGCCCTCGGCCTCCTCAATAGGGTTCAGGTCCTCCCGCTGGAGGTTTTCAATCATGGCCAGCTCCATGGCCTTTCGATCGTCGGCCTCGATGATGATGGCGGGAACCTGGGTCAGGCCCGCCATCCGGGCTGCGCGCCAACGGCGCTCTCCGGCGATGATCTGATAATAGCCGGATTGCAGCTTCCGTACCGTCAGGGGCTGGATGATGCCGTGCTCCCGGATGGAGTCAGCCAAGTCCGCCAGAGATTCGGGGTCAAATTGCTTGCGGGGTTGGGATGCGCAGCTTTCCACCTGGGAAATTGGCAGAAATAAACTGCTTTTCTCCTCCTGGGAATCGATGACATCATCTCCCAGCAGGGCGGCCAGGCCTTTGCCCAGCCCTTTTGGGTTATTGGCCATTGCTAAAACGCTCCTTTCCGCACAGAATCAAACATTTTTCTTGAGAAATTCGTTGGCCAGTGACAGATATGCCTCCGCACCGCGGCAGGTCCGATCATAGGCGGTAATGGGCTTTCCGTGACTGGGTGCCTCGGACAGGCGAATGTTTCTGGGGATCACTGTGGCATAGACCTTGCCGGGGAAGAATCGCTTCACCTCTTGCGCCACCTGGATAGCCAGGTTGGTTCGGCCATCGAACATGGTCAGCAGAACGCCTTCGATCTGGAGACGTGGATTCATATTCCGGCGGACAATACGCACGGTGTTCATCAGGTCACTGAGGCCCTCCAAGGCGTAATACTCTCCCTGCAAGGGTACCAGCAGGGAATCTGCAGCGCACAGGGCGTTGAGGGTCAGAAGCTCCAGGGAAGGGGGACAATCGATGAAAATGTAGTCGTAGTTTTCCCGTACACCGTTCAGGGCGTTGCGCAGCAGAAATTGCCGGTCTGCCAGCTCGATCATTTCCACGCCGCCGCCGGCCAGGGCCTTGCTGCTGGGCAGCACGTCGCCGTAAGGCGTGGCGACGATGGCTTTGGCGGTGTCCACGCCGTTGATGAGGACATCATATACGCCGTTGGAGGTGGACTTGTCCACGCCCATGCCGGAAGTGGCGTTGGCCTGGGGATCAAAATCGCACAAAAGCACGCGCTTTCCCAGATATTTTAGTGCCGCAGCCAGGTTGACGCAGGTGGTAGTCTTTCCAACGCCGCCTTTTTGGTTCACGATCGCTACGATTTTCGCCACTTTTCCCACTCACTTTCTGTCAGTCTTTTTATTTAGTATATCACATTTTCGAGCGGTTTCAATAGAAAATTTGCAAAACGAGAAAAAACTTGAGAAAAATGTTTCACGTGAAACGGAAGAAATAATGAAAAAGGGTGGATGTTTCACGTGAAACATCCACCCTGTAACAGTTCAAATCAAAATCATACCCGACACCGGCGGCAGACGCAGACGCAGCTTTCCGCCGGGGGCAAAGAACTGCTGGAAGGTCAGAGCCTCCCGGGCCAGATCCCGGGGCCAAGGGAGAGATACCTCCACGGCTGTTTCCCCAGCATTCAGCGCCGCCACAGTGATTTCGTCTCCCAATAGCCGCCGCAGTACCAGTGCGCCGCCCTGAGCATAGACATATGTCAGATCGCCGTCCTGCAAAGAGGGGCGATGTCGCCGCAGCTGACCCAGACTGCGAAAGAAATCCAGCAGCGCCCGGTCCTGCCGGTCCCAGGGATAGGTTTTTCGGTTCAGGGGGTCCTCGAAGCCCTCCATTCCGGCCTCATCACCGTAGTACACGGTAGGGGAGCCGGGGAAACAGTACAGCAGCATTTCACCCACCCGCAGCCGGGCTTCGCCCTTTTGCCGCTCCTCCGGGGAGAGACGGTAGGCCGCACGGGCGTCCTTGGTGTCCGGCACATGCTCCGCACCCAACAGAGTCAGAATGCGCGGGGTGTCGTGGGTGCCCAGAATATTCAGGGCACTGTAAAACGCCGGACGAGGATAGTGCTCACGGATTGTCTCCATGGTATCCCGGAAGCAGGCGGCATCGCCGCCCCGGAGCCAATCCAGAGCGGCCGTCCGGAAGGGGTAGTTCATCAGGCCGTGAGTCTCACTGCCCAGCAGATACCGGCGGCGCTGACTGTAGGCCACCTTGTTGCTGCCGTCCTCCCAGACCTCCCCCAGCAGGAAGCTATCGGGATTCTCCTGCTCCATGGCGTCGCGGATCTCGGCGATAAAGTCATCGGGCAGCTCGTCGGCTACATCCAGCCGCCAGCCGGAGGCGCCCTGCCGCAGCCAGTGCCGCACCACGGAGTCGTGATCCCGGATGATGAAGCGGCGGTAGCTGTCGGTGGATTCCTGCACGGCAGGCAGGGTCTTGATGCCCCACCAGGCGTCATAGTCGTCGGGCCAGGGGTGGAAGGAATACCACGAATAATAGGGAGACTCCCGGCTCTGGGCCGCGCCCAGCTCCGGATAAAAGCCTTGAGCGTTGAAATACCGGCTGTTGTTGCCGGTGTGGTTGAACACGCCGTCCAGCATCACCCGGATGCCCCGGCAGCGTGCCTCCCGGCACAGGGTTCGGAAGTCCTCCTCCGTGCCCAGCATGGGGTCAATACGCCGGTAGTCGGCAGTGTCGTATCGGTGATTGCTGTCGGATTCAAAAATGGGACACAGATACAACGTACCCACTCCCATACTCTGTAGGTAGTCTAATTGGGAGGTGATGCCCGCCAGACTGCCGCCAAAAAAGTCATTGTTGCGGACGATGCCGTTTTCGTCAGGCCGCCATACCGGCGTATCGTCCCAGCTCTGATGGACCACACGGTCTCCCACCATGCCGGCAGCGCTTGGCACAGACAGACGACAAAACCGGTCCGGAAAGATTTGATAGGTGACGCCGCGGCCGAACCAGGCGGGGGCGGGGCGGCTGTCATCGTACACCGTCAGCTGCCAGCGGGAGGAGTCATCAAAACCGTGGGGACCGTATGGACGAACACAGTCCGAATAAGTGAATTGAAACGCATACCATACCAGATCCGGCTCCGCTGGGGCGGTATAGACGGCTTGCCAGCGGCCGTCGCCGGATGGGGACAAGGGCAGCGCCTGCTCTGTGCCGCCGAATTCCCGGCGCAGCAGCAGAGATACTCCGGTAACGTTTTCAGTCCCAGGTCGAACCGCGAAACGGACAGCGGCGCCGCACGCGGCGGCGCCAAAGGGGGACTTGTATTCCGGGTCGCGGGAATCAAAAATCTTGCTCATAGGGTTCCCTCATTTCAACAGGGTATTTTCGCCGATGATCACGGCACCGATCTCCTCCTGAGAAAAGTAGGAGTTGACGATGTCCACGGCGGTAGAGGCCAGGGCAGCGCCGGAGCCGCCCTTTTCAATGACAACGGCCACAGCGATCTGAGGATCGTCGTAGGGGGCGAAGCACACAAACACACCGTTGTTGGTGTTGTTGATACCCGTCTCGGCTGTACCGGTTTTGGCGCCGGCGGATACCACGCACTTGGAAAAGTAGTAAGACAGGCTGCCGGTGGTCAGATTGTGCATGCCTTCCTTCACTGCCCGGACGGTGCTGTCACTCATCTGCACCGTGTTCAGGGGCTCCTTATCATAGGCATAGATCACCGAGGAGTTGTCGTAGGATTTCACGTTTTTCAGCAGGTGGGCCTCATAATGCTGTCCGTTGCCCACCAGAGTGGCGATATAGTTGGCCAGCTGCAGGGGAGTGAACAGGTCATAGCTCTGGCCGATGGCGGCGGTGAGGGTCTGGCCGTCGGTCCATTCCAGGTGCTCGGCCTCGGCAAATTCCGGGGTGGCCATGGAGCCCTTGGCCTCGGCGCTGCCGGGGCCGCCGATCTCGATGCCGGTATATTCGCCCAGACCGAACTGCTTGGCATAGCTGGCCAGGGTCTTGATCCCCGTCAGGCGGCCCACCTCATAGAAGAAGTAGTTGCAGGAAACGGTGATGGCCTGGGACACGTTGACCCGTCCGTGGGTGCCGCCGTACTCGTTGTAGATCCAGCACCGGGGCTGGGGAGACTTGTAATAGTCATAGACGCCCCGGTCCACAATGGTGGAGGAGGGGGTGATGATACCGGACTCCAGAGCCGCTACCGCTGTGCAGGGCTTAAAGGTGGAGCCCGGTGCATACGCACCGCCGATAGCCCGGCTCAGCAGGGGCGTGCCCGCGGTGGCGCTGACCAGCTTGGGGTAATCCTGCCCGCGGTGTCGCTGACCAGCTTGGAGTAATCCTGGTCAAAGGTGGACAGATTATAGGTGGGATAGCTGGCCATGGCCAGCACCTCGCCGCTGCCAACACCCACCACCACCGCTGCGCCGCCACGGACCACGCCGTCCTTTTGCGTCATGGCCTGGATGGTCTGGGCCAGGGATTTTTCCGTGTCCTCCTGCAGGTCGATGTCCAGGGTCAGGGCCACGGTACCGCCGGGCTGAGGCTCCTTGGTATAGAGCTCACCGGTGATCTTGCCCTCCTGATTGGTGGTGATGATGCGGGTGCCCTTGGTGCCGTGGAGATAGGATTCAAAGGCCTTTTCCGCGCCCTCGCGGCCTACCAGGGAGTTCATGGAGTAACCCTCCATATCCCGGTAGCCGGTAATGCCATTCTTTGGATCGCCCACCCAGTCCTCATAGTAAATAGGACTCAGACGGCCCAGAACGTGGGCGGCATATTCGGTGTTGTACACCCGGGCCGAGGAGGTGCCGGTGGACACGCCCCGGTACTGGCCGTCCGCCGTCTGGCTGATGAGCTCCACGGACACATCGTCGGCAAAGACATACTGGGCATCCGTCAGACTCTTGATGGACAGCTCGTAGCGTACCCCGGCGATGGTCCGGGCCTGGTCCTCGGTATAGCTGTCGTCGATATTGAACAGCTGCCGCAGCTTGGCCATAAACCGGTCCGGCTGCAAAGTAGGCGTCACCTGGGAGAGCGTGGAATAGGGAATGTCCTTGTTTTTCAAAAACAGGGCAAAGCCCTCGCCGTCGGAAGGGTCCGTATAGCTGTAGGGAGCGGTTCGGCTCACAGGCAGCGTATCGTTCCAGGCGGTGCCGTTCTCTGTGCACAGGTCCGTCAGCCGCAGGATGGCGGCATTGAGCTCCTGATCCGTGTCAAATTCCTTGGCGGAAAAGATCAGCGTATAGGTCAGCCGGTTGGACACCAGCACCTTTCCGTTGCGGTCGGTGATAATGCCCCGGGACGCTTCCACCGTTTCACTGGCGGCATTGCTGGCCAGGGACTTGGCCCGGTTTTCCTCGCCGTGAAGGATTTGGGTATAGTACATGACCCCGGCAAAGGCCACTAGACACAGACCCATCAGACCCGTCAGCGCCCAGATACGGACCCGGACCGGGTCGAATGCATTTTTCTTCATAGGACTCCTCCTATTTCAGGATACGGTTGTGAACGCTGCGCAGCAGCAGATACACCAGCGGCGACAGCACCACAGTCACGGCGGCCTCCCGCCCCGTCAGAGACAGGGCGGCCGTAAGCTCCACCCCTTGGCGGAATGTCAGCAGCAGCGTGTGCAGAAGATCGGTTACCAGCAGGGACAGACCTGCGCACAGAACGGCGCACAGAAAGCCCTGGCTCAGAAACCGCTTGGCGATCACAGCCGCCAGCAGCGCCGCTGCCAGAAAGGCCAGTGTATAAAAGCAGGGGATGATCCCCGGCATGGTCAAATCGCACAGCAGGCCGAATACTCCGGCAAAGGCGGTCCCCTCGCCGGGCCCCTCCAGCATGGCGGTGATGGCAGCGATCAGCGGCGGCAGAAAGGGATGCACGCCCCACACGCAGATGCGGTTGAGCACCAGGGACTGCACCAAAACCAGCAGCAGGGTGGCCCCGGCATAGTACAGCCACTTGAAAAACATATCCCGTTGGTTCAAGGCTTGGTTCATGGTGTCACCCCTCAGTCAACGATGGTGAAATCCGTGATGACGAAAACCTCCACCAGCTGGGTGATGTCGGTTTTGGGCAGGATGGTGGCATAACGGGTCAGGCCGTTGTCATCGGTTTTGATCTCCTCCACAGAGCCGATGACCAGCCCCGAGGGATAGTAGCCGCCCAGGCCGGAGGTGACGATCATGTCGCCGTTGATGAGACTGGATTCCCCCTCCAGATACGACAGCTTCAGCTTTCCCTGGTTCATCAGCGCCAGATCGCCCATGGCCACCGTCACCTCGCCCGTGCGGAACACCAGGGCACCCAGCTGGGAATCCGTGTCCAGAATGGTGGTAACGGTGCTCCAATTGAGCCCCGCGTCGGTGATAACACCCACCAGATAGCCGTACTGGTCCACCACGCAGTCGCCCTTTTCCACGCCCAGGCTGGTGCCCTTGTTCAGGGTCAGGGTCCGGGACCAATTGGAGGTGCTGCGCTCGATCACGTGGGCCGCCTCAAAGGTAAAATCCCGACGCTGCTGGCGCAGACCGTTCAGGTCCCGCAGACGCTGGTTTTCCTCGCTGTCGGTCTTGGCCTGACGCAGATCCTCCGTCAGCTGGGCGTTTTCCTTGCGCAGGTCCTCGTTTTCCTTGCGCAGACTCTCCACCGTCTGGAACCGTTCTCCAATACTCTGGAACCATCCGGTCACGGCGGAGCCCGCCGCCCGGAAGGGGTAGGTCACCACTCCGGCGGCGTTCTGCAAAAACCCCGTCTGGTTGCTGACGGCGCTGGCGATACATAATCCCACCGCCACCACTACCACAGCGGCCAGCATCATAATGCCGTTTTTCTGAAAAAATCGTTTCATAGCTTGTTCCCTTTTTCACAGCAGCGTTACGCCAAACTCTGCCAGCATCCGGCTCAGCAGCAGCACCGGCAGACCCATGACGTTGAAAAAGTCTCCGTCAATGCGCTCTACCAGCAGGGCTCCCTGGCCCTGGACGCCGTAGGCTCCGGCCTTGTCCATGGGCTCACCGCCCCGGATATAGGCCCGCAGCTCCGACTCGGACGCCGGACGGAAATACACGTCCGTGGACTGGGCCCGGGTCAGGGACCGCTGCCCCTGCCGCACGGTAACGCCGGTACAAACCGTGTGCCGCCGCCCGGAAAGCTCCGTCAGCATCCGCAGGGCGTCTGCCTCGTCCCGGGGCTTGCCCAGCCGCTGCTGGTCCAGAAATACCATGGTGTCGGCGGTGATGACGATCTCGTCGTCCTCCGACGGCACTGCCTGGGATTTTTCCCGGCTGATGTAGGATACGATCTCCGGCGGCGTCAGCCCCTGAGGGTACCATTCCTCCACCTGGGGGACCCGGACGGTGAAGTCCCGGATGCCGATCCGGCCCAAAAGCTCCTGCCGCCGGGGAGACCCGGAGGCCAATACGATCCTTGCCATAGGCTTACCTCCCGGTGGAGCCGAAGCCGCCTGCGCCCCGGTCCGTCTCGTCCAGCTCCTCCGCCTGCACCAGAACAGGCCGCACCACCGGCGTCACCATCAGCTGGGCGATGCGGTCCCCGGGCTGAATGGTATAGCTGTCCTGGGACAGGTTCACCAGTCCCACGGAGATCTCGCCCCGATAGTCGCTGTCGATAACGCCCACGCCGTTGGACAGGGCGATGCCGTGCCTGAAGCCCATGCCGCTTCGCACGAATACCAGGGCCACATAATCAGGGGAGGGCAGGGCGATGGCAATGCCCGTAGGGATGCCCCGGCGCTGGCCCGGGGCCAGCGTCACGGCCTCGTCCACGCAGGCGCACAGGTCCATGGCTGCGGCTCCCGCCGTCTGATAGCGGGGCAGGGGAATCTCCCGGCCCATTTTCGGCGACACCGCCTTGATTTTAAGCTCCATTGTATCACTTGCTCCCATTGTATATAAAAACAATCTGTAAAAAAATCATGAATCCTGAAAAGGGCTTATTCCACGCCCCGGTAGAACAGCCCCCGGGTCAGCTCCTGGGGCCGGTAGTCGCTGCGGCCCTGATAAGCCCGCAGCACCCGGACGCACTCCTCCGGCGACTCCGTGGTAAACCGCAGCCGCGCCCGGGTAAGGCCCAGCTGCCGCCACTCCGGCTTATCCGCCAGAAACAGCACCCGGCTGTTCTCGATTTCGCACCGGTGGCCCCATTGCCCCACCAGGGGAAACCGCGCCCCGGTGCGGTCGATCAGATCATTGTCCTGGCCGCAGCGGCAGGCGGCGGAGCGGTCCGCATAGTCCCGCCCCGCGTCCCGGCAGCCCAGGCTGTTGCGGATGACGCAGTTTTCCATGATCATCAGCGGCAGGCGGCCGTATACCACCGCCTCGCAGGGCAGAACCTTCCGCAGATCCCGGATCTGCTGCCACCGCAGCTCCATGGACACCGCGGCGGCGGAAAGACCCAGCTCCCGCCAGAACAGCAGGGCCCCGCTGTTGAAAATATTCAGCCCCAGATCCCCCCATAGGGGAAGGCCCAGCCCATCGGCAATGGGCAGGTGTCCCAGATTGCCGATGGCCACGGCGGACAGGTGTTCCCGGTGCCGCTGCAAAAGCAGCCGCAGAGGCTCCTCGTCCTCTGTCCGGAAGATCCGGGGAAGCACCGCGCAGATCTGGGTCATGCCCGCCCAGCGGGCCAGGTCCATGCCGTCCAGCAGCTCTGCCGGGACATACACCATCCCGCACTGGGCCAGCTCCTCCGTCAGCTGTTCCGCCCGGGTGACGGAGCAGGTCAGCTGCGGCGTCTCCGGCCCCGGCAGGGCCGGGGGCAGGGGAGAGGGGGTTCCTGTCCGCCGCTGGGTTGGCTGGGTCAGAGCCATCTCCAGCTCCTCCAGCACTTGGCGGCGCATAGCGTTCACGGCGCTGGCCGGCAGCATCAGACCGTCCGCCAGCTCCACTTGGGTCTCCTTGGGCTCAAACACCGTGCCGCCGGTTTTTTCCAGCCGGATGCGCAGATCCTCCGCCGTCAGGGCCCGGTTCCGGGCCGCCTCCGGTACGGGACCTTCTGCCCGGACAGTGTGTCCTTTGGCGGAGGCCGTCAGCTGAGCGGGCACACCGGCCCGCAGGGTGCAGGACATGGTCACCGGTATCCGGCGGCGATCCTCCTTTTCATAGGCGGCCTTGGCCCGGGCAAACAGCTCCTTGGGCTCCGGCGCATTCTCCGGCCGGGTGCCGAACATCTCCGGACCCGTGCGGCCCCGGTAATAGCCGTCGGTGAAGCCGCTGCGGGAAAAGGCAGCTTCCAGCTGCCGGGATTCCTCCTGGGTGGGGGCGCGTTTTTCGTCCAGCAGGCGGCGATAGATGCCGGTGATCACCGCCACATATTCCGGCCGCTTCATGCGGCCCTCCAGCTTCAGGCACGCCACGCCCATATCGTCCAGCTCCTGCAGATACGCCGACAGATTGGCATCCTTCAGACTCAGAGGGTGGCCGCCGGAGGCCTTTTCATTAACGCCGTAGGGCAGGCGGCAGGGCTGGGCGCAGGCCCCCCGGTTGCCGCTTCGTCCGCCGATAACGGCGCTCATCCCGCACTGACCGGAGTAGCACATGCACAGGGCCCCGTGGACAAACACCTCGATCTCTGCGGGACAGTCCCGGGTGATGGCCGCGATGTCCCGGCGGCTCAGCTCCCGGGCCAGTACCACCCGCTCCAGACCCAGCTCCGCCGCGCGGCAGGCGCCGCCCAAGGTGTGCAGGCTCATTTGGGTGCTGGCGTGGAGGGGAACATCGGGCGCAATTTCCCGGGCCAGCCGCCACACGCCCCAATCCTGGATGAGGATAGCGTCCACCCCCATGTCCGAGGCTTTCTGCAAAGCCTGGGCGGCGGCGGGCAGCTCCCGGTCCGTCACCAGGGTGTTCAGGGTCAGATAGACCTTCACGCCCCGCAGGTGGCAATAGGCCACGGCGGCACGGAATTCCTCGTCGGTGAAGTTCCGGGCGCTGCGCCGGGCGTTGAGCCCGCCGAAGCCCATATACACCGCGTCGGCCCCATTCTGCACGGCGGCTACCATGGCCTCCCAGCCTCCGGCGGGGCTCAGCAGCTCGGTCATTGGCCCCGGCCCTGCTGGGCCTTGAACAGCTGACGGCGCAGCTCCGACGCCTCATTTTTGGCCTGAGTGGCCTCATCCAGATAGTTTTTCACTTGCCGGCGCAGATTCTCTGCCGCTGCCTGGTTTTTCAGCAGCTCGTCCGCCAGGTTCACCGCCGCCAGAACTGCCGCATCCGCCTGGCTCACATGCAGGGTCTCCTGGATCCGGTCCATTCGCTGGTCCACCAGGGCGCCTACCTTTTTCATATACTCCGCGCTTTCGTCCGCCACCAGGGTATACTCCTGGCCGCAGATGCTCATCGTCACTTTATTCGCCATGTTGCCCTCCCATTTATGTAAACCGAAAAGTTAGTCACACCAATACAGAGTCCATTATACCACAAAATCCCGCCGGGAAAAGCTTTTTCTGGCGAAAAGGAGAATTTTGTGAAAAACCCGCTGCGGCGGCTTTACGAACCGGGGGTTTTCGTGTAAAATAAAGTAATTAAACCATGGAAAGAGGGGAGGCGCGGCATGAGCGGCTATATTCTGCGGGACAGTGAGCCCAGCATCGTCCTGACGGCGGATCAGGTGGATCGCCTGGTGAAAAACGGCGACGGCGACGCCGCGCTTTTGTATCTGCTGCTGATGCGGGCAGACCGCGGGGTCACGGAGCAGGAGCTTCAGTCCCGGCTGCGGTGGAGCCAGCTGCGGCTGAATGCGGCGGAGGGAGCCTTGCAGCAGCTGGGGCTGATCCAGCGTCCGGCGGAGACACCAGCCCCTGCGCCGGCGGAGGAGCGCCCGGTATACAGCGCCCAGGACCTGGCCCAGCTGTTGGAGGACGACCGGTCCTTCCGGATGCTGATTCCCCAGGTGGAGGAAAAGCTGGGCCGCAGGCTGAAAACGGCGGATCTGCAGATTCTGGCGGGCCTGTATGACGATATGGGCATGCCGGCGGATGTGATCTATCTGCTGGTGAACCACTGTATTGCCCGGTCCGAGGAACGATACGGCCCCGGCCGCCGGCCCACCCTGCGCCAGATCGAGAAGGAGGGCTACTATTGGGCCCGGCAGGGCCTGTTTGACCAGGACAGCGCCGCCCGTTATCTGAAAACCTGGCGGGAAAAGCAGCAGGGGCAGGCCGCGTATATGCAGGTGCTGGGCCTGGGCCAGCGCCGTCCGGTGGCCAGTGAAGAAAAATACATCTCCGACTGGATGGACAAGGGCTTTCCGCCGGAAACGGTGGCCCTGGCCTATGACAAGACGGTGTTCTATAAAAAGCAGCTGGAGTGGCGGTATCTCAACGGGATCCTCCGCCGCTGGCACGAAAACGGCTGGCATACGCCGGAGGAGGTCCAGCAGGGCGACGCCAAAAAGTCCGCCGCGCCTCCGGACCAGAAGCCGGATAAAAACGATTCCCGCATGGGAAAGTATATGAAGTGGTAAAGGAGGGGACCCTATGCCCTACGACGGTAAAATTCTCAGTCGGGCCATGGCCCGCTTTGATGAGGACAAGCAACGCCGGACCCAGCAGTTCCGGGAGCGGCAGCAGCGTCTGTTTTGCCGGGAGCCGGAGCTGGCGGATATCGACCGCCGCCTGCGCGGCACCATGAGCCAGATCATCTCCCGGGCTCTGCGGCAGGGGAAGGATCCCGTTCCCGCCATCCACGCCATCCGGGATGAGAATCTGGCCCTCCAGCGCCGCCGGGGGGAGCTTCTGGAGGCTATGGGCTATCCTGCCGACTATCTGGAGGAAAAGCCCCGGTGCGCCCGGTGCGGCGACGCAGGCTTCCGGTCCGACGGGACCATGTGCCCCTGTCTGCGCAGCTACTACGCCCGGGAGCAGATCGCCGAGTTGTCCCACTTGCTGGATATCGGCTCTCAGAGCTTTGATACCTTCCAGCTGAGCTGGTACTCCACCGACCGAAACGGTCTGCCGCGCTCTCCCCGGGAGACGGCGGAGCGGAATCTGGAGATCTGCCGCCGGTTTGCCCGGGACTTCCGTCCCGGTGCACAGAACCTGCTGCTGTTCGGCGACCCGGGCCTGGGCAAGACCTTTCTGTCTGCCTGCATTGCCCGGGTGGTCAGCGAGGACGGCTTCTCCGTGGTGTATGACACGGCGGGCCACATTTTTGCCCAGTTTGAGGCATCAAAATTCCGCCGGGATGACGTGGACGAGCCGGACGAGAGCGTGGAGCGCTGCATGGCCTGCGATCTGCTGATCCTGGACGACCTGGGCACGGAGATGACCACAGCCTTTGTTCAGAGTGCCCTGTACCAGCTGCTCAACAGCCGCCTTCTGGCAGGAAAGAGCACCATCATCAGCACCAATCTGGACCCCGATCAGATCGGCAGGCGATACTCCGCCCAGATTATGTCCCGGCTGGAGGGGGAGTTTGAACTGCTGCCCTTTATCGGGCAGGACATCCGCCGCCTGAAACGGGAACAGCAGCGCTGACCGGCCATATCCTGCTCCCGCGCGGGATTTTTCGCATGGGAACGGGTTTAACAACCGAAAACGTTACCAATGGAGGAAACAAACGGTTTGTCAATACTCAAAAACACCGCATGAGACCAGACGATGGACAGCACATAATTTCATCAGAATAAAGAAAACGCGAATAATCTGCAAATATCGTAACGGAATTGTAAAGATTTTTTGTGCAAAGTGGGGATTGACTTTTTCTGTAAAAAAATTATCATATTGGACGGAAAGCAAAAGGATTCGTACCCTTTTGCTTCAAATCGTTACATTGTATGTATGAAGGAGGAGAAAAAATGGTAAGCTTTCTGATTTGCCTGGCCTTGCTGATCGGCGGTTATTTCGTCTATGGCAAGGTGGTGGAAAACACCTTCGGGCCGGACGACCGCGAGACCCCCGCTGTGAAGATCAACGACGGTGTGGACTATGTGGTTCTGCCTCAGTGGAAGCTGTTCATGATCCAACTGCTGAACATCGCGGGCCTTGGCCCCATCTTCGGCGCAATGCAGGGTGCTCTGTGGGGCCCCATCGTGTTCCTGTGGATCACCTTTGGTACGATCTTTGCCGGTGCTGTGCATGACTATTTCTCCGGCATGATGAGCGAGCGCAACAACGGCGCTTCCATTTCCGAGATTTCCGGTATCTACCTGGGCGGGTTCATGAAGAACGTCATGCGCGTGTTCAGCGTGGTGCTGCTGATCATGGTGGGCACCGTGTTCGCCGTGGGTCCTGCGGGCCTGATCGTGACCCTGTTCAAGAACGGCGGCTCCACCGGCGTTGTTACCACCACCCTGTTCTGGCTGGTCATCGTTCTGGTGTATTATTTCATCGCCACCTTTATTTCCATCGACAAGATCATCGGCAAGATCTATCCTCTGTTCGGCATTTGCCTGATCATCATGGCCGTGGGCGTTGCCGTCGGCATCTTTGTCAAGCCTGAGTACACCATCCCCGAGATCTGGGATCACTTCGGTTCCATGCATCCCAAGGGAACTCCCGTGTGGAGCTTCATGTTCATCACCGTGGCCTGCGGCGCTATCTCCGGCTTCCACTCCACCCAGAGCCCCCTGATGGCTCGCTGCATGAAGAGTGAGAAGCAGGGCCGCTTCGTGTTCTACGGCGCCATGGTTTCCGAGGGCGTTATCGCCCTGGTGTGGGCCGCTGCCGGCTGCGCTCTGTATGAGGTCACCGGCGGTCTGAACACCGGTCTGGCCGAGATTCTGGCCAACGGCCAGTCTGCCGCCATCTACGATGTGTGCATCAAGACCATGGGCAAGATCGGCGTGGCTCTGGCCATGCTGGGCGTCATCGCCTGCCCCATTACCTCCGGCGATACCGCCTTCCGCAGCGCTCGTCTGGTGCTGGCCGACTGGTTCAAGATCGACCAGAAGAAGTGGAAGAACCGTCTGCTGCTGTGCGTGCCCGTCCTGGGCGTCGGCGCTGTCCTGGGCGTGGGCAATGCTCTGGGCTTCATCGACTACTCCGTGATTTGGCGTTACTTCAGCTGGACCAACCAGACCCTGGCCATGATCGTTCTGTGGGCCGCCTCCATGTATCTGTTCTATGAAAAGAAGAACTACTGGATCACTGCTGTGCCTGCTACCTTCATGAGCGCCGTCTCCGCTACCTACTTCCTGCTGGGCAACGAGTGCCTGGGCCAGTTCATCAACCACAAGACCGCCGAGGGCGCTGCCGTTTACAACACCGCCGTGGCTTATCCCATCGGCATTGCTGTGGCCGTTCTGTTCCTGGGTATCTTCCTGTATACCATCAAGAAGCGGCACACCCAGCCTCACTATGAGACTCTGGGCAAGTAATCTGACCCTTTAACTATTTCGCAAAGCGGCAGGCATCTCCTGCCGCTTTGCCCCTATGGGAGGACATGCTATGATCTTTGCACCTGCGCGCCTTGGCAGCGTCACGCTGGACAACGAGACGCTGGCGGCGGACAAAAAGGGCTGCCGCCGCTTCGGCCCCTGCGGCGTGGGCGAAAAGGCCCTGTATCTCAACAGCTTTTTCATTGACCGGCACTACTATGTGGCGCTGGAGTCGGTGCGCCGTGTGTTCAAGCGGGTGGCTATGAGCAAGGGCGGCTTTACCGGTAAGGGCGCCTTCGGCTCCATCCCCTATCTGGTGGTGGAGTATGACGACGGTGCGCAGAAGCAGTGCAACTTCAAGCACGAGGCGGATGTGGACAATCTGCTGGCCTATCTGGCCAAGATCTGCCCGGATCTGCCTCTCCAGAGCCAGAAGGTGGAGCGCCATATGGCCCAGCAGCAGGCTCAGGAGGCCCGCCGCTATCTCAAGGAGCTGACGCCCCAGGCCCAGAGCGAAAAGGAACGCCTGGAGCAGGCCCGCGCCTTCCTGGAGGACCACACCAATCTGACCCGCCGCCTGTCCCAGGCGGCCAAGGCCAAGCGGGTCAATGACCGTTCCAACCCCAGCTACAAATGGGTGGCCCTGGCCATCGTTATCGCCGGTGTTGCCGCTTTGGTGTATGGCATCATCACCATGGTCCGGGGAACCAGCAGCCTGGGCATCTACTTTGCCCTATTTGGCTTTGCGGCAGTGTTTCTGTTCTCCGGTGCGCATGTGCTGCCCACCGCCCGCAACAACAAGACGGCCCTGTCCCGGGAGTGGGAACAGGCCCAGGCGGATCTGGCGGCGGTGCTGCCCAAGGACTTTCCTCTGCCTGCCCGCTATGCCCACCCGGTGGTGCTGACCCGGATGATCCGCGTTCTGCGGGAGGGCCGGGCCCAGACTGCCGATCAGGCGCTGGAGGTGGTGAAGCAGGACCTGAAGGCCCTGACCGCCGACGTTCAGGTGGAGCAGTGGGAGTATGACGAGGTAGTGGCCATAAAGCCCATGTTTCTGCTGTCCGACTATCAGTAAATATGTTTCAAAGAAGAAATGCGGCTGACCATGGTCAGCCGCATTTCTTCTTTGTTATTTCAGGAATGACCCGTAGTCGGGATCACCCGTGCATGGGGCAGCCGTGGGGAGTGGGCCCCCGGCGCTGCGCCCGGACCTGGATCATCTCTCCGGCGATGCTGACGGCGATCTCCTCCGGCGTCACCGCCAGGATGGGGGTGCCGATGGGGGTGTGCACCAGGGCGATGGCCTCCTCCGAAATGCCCGCCTCCCGAAGCCGCTGGTTCACCGACGCGGTTTTGCGACGGGAGCCGATGACTCCCACATAGGCGAAGGCCCCCCGCAGCACCTGGTCCTCCACCTGGAAGTCCCGCATATGGCCGCTGGTCATGATGACCACAAAGTCCTCCTCCGTCACGGTGAGATAGTCGCTGATGCGGGTGAAATCCCCGCAGATCACCTGCTCCGCCGTGGGGAACAGGGAGGTGTTGGCCAGCTCCGGCCGGTCGTCGAATACCACCGGGCGGAAGTCCACCGTGGTCAGCAGAGGGCACAGGGCCTGAGAAATGTGTCCCGCGCCGAACAGCAGCGCCCGCTGACCGATAGGCAGAGGCAGGGAGATGTATCCCGCTGCCATGGAAAAGCCCGGGGTCCGCAGGGCCTGGGCAATATCCTCCGGCAGACTGCCGGCAGCGACGGTTTCCTTATCCAACAGCGCCGGAGCGGAGCCGTCCTCCGCCAGCACCAGCCACCCGGCGGTGTGCTGCTCCAGCAGAGCCAGGGCCCGGCTGGCGGTGTCGTTCCACAGGGGATCCTCCGCCGGAATGAACTGGAAATGGGCCGTGACGTCGCCGCCGCAGACCATGCCGATATCCCGCTCCGGAGTCTGGTGCAGGGGAAACTCCCGGATGCAGGAGCGGCGCTGGTCCAGCAGCTCCCGGCACAGTTGGATGCTGCGCCCCTCCACCGCGCCGCCGCCGATGGTACCCACCAGGCGGCCTTCGGCTCCCACCAGCATCTGTGCTCCGGCCTTCCGGGGGGCGCTGCCCCGGTCGGCGATCAGCGTCACCAGCACCGTGTCCCGGCGCTTCTCCACCTCGTAAAACAGTTGGGAAAAAATCTGCTTCATGACGTTATCCTTTTTTCCAGGCTTCCGTCTCCTCCAGCAGCCACTGACGCCAGGCATCCACGCCCAGGCCGGACTTGGCGGAGATGGGGAAAATCTTCAGGTTGGGATTGCGCCGGTGAGCGTACTCCACCACCTTGTCCATATCGAAGTCGAAATACGGCAGCACGTCGATCTTGTTGATAATCAGCGCGTCGCACACTGTGAAGATCAAGGGGTACTTCAGGGGCTTGTCGTGGCCCTCGGGCACGGAAAGGATCATGGCGTTTTTCACCGCGCCGGTGTCGAACTCCGCAGGGCACACCAGGTTGCCCACATTCTCCAGCACCACCAGGTCCAGGTCATCGGTGCCCAGCTCCCGCAGTCCCTGCTCGGTCATCCCGGCGTCCAGGTGGCACATGCCGCCGGTGTGCAGCTGGATGGACCGGACCCCGGCGTTGGCCATGGCGGCGGCGTCCACGTCGGAGTCGATGTCCGCCTCCATAACGCCCATGCGCAGCTGATCCTTCAGGCCCTCCACGGTCCGCAGCAGGGTGGTGGTCTTGCCGCTGCCCGGAGAGGACATCAGATTCAGCAG
>FR884142.1:25104-43073 GCA_000435975.1 Oscillibacter sp. CAG:241
AGCAGGAAGGTGCCCTGCTTTTTCAGCTGCTGCCGGACCCGGTCCGCCTCCCGGTCGTTGTCGGCGAAAACGCTTTCCTTCACCTGGATGATCTTATATTTGTCCATAGTTACGCCTCGTTTCTGTGGATTTTTCAGCAGTATACCATATTTGTCATGAATATGCAAACGACGCGACAAAAAATACCGGAATATGCCAAAAATTATTTGCGTTACCCACCGGACTGGGGGTATAATGAGGGGACAAGAAGGAGGCAGATAGCATGATCTCGACAAAAGGACGGTACTCCATCCGGATCCTTTTGGACCTGGCAGAGCACCGCAGCGGCGGCTACATCCCTATGAAGGAGGTGGCAGCGCGGCAGAATATCTCGCTGAAATACATCGAGAAGCTGATGCCTGCGCTGAAGACTGCCGGATTCATTGAGAGCGTCCACGGCATCGGCGGCGGCTACCGCCTGGCCCGGGAGCCGGAAAAATGCACCCTGTGGGACCTCCTGCAGTGCTCCGAAACATGCACCCTGTGGGACATCCTGCAGTGCTCCGAGGGGAACCTGGCCCCGGTAAGCTGCCTGAAGGACGGGGCGGGTCTCTGCGCCCGGTCCGCCGAGTGCCGCACCCTCCCGGTGTGGGAGGAATACTACCGGATGACCCGGGACTATTTTTCCGGTGTCACTCTGGCGGATCTGATGGACACCCCCCAGGGGGACAACTACGTCATTTGAATATACGCCGCCCGGACCGGAACTGCCCATCCCAGCCTGGGCGGCGTATATTTTCCGGGTTCGACGAAAAAAGCGGTTGCAAAACGGCAGGGAGTTTGGTATAATCAGCGGGTAACAGATGCGCAGGGTTAGTACATCGGTAGTACATCGGCTTCCCAAGCCGAGGAGGCGGGTTCGATTCCCGTACCCTGCTCCATAAAACGAAAGACCGCCAAGGGCGGTCTTTCGTTTTATGGTATGCTCTACTGATGAAAAATTACTGTATTGAGGACACTGTTATGAATTACTATGCATATACGTCCATTCCAACCGACCCTGTTTTTCTGAGCTTGAACGGCTGCAAGAACTGGGGTACATTACACCAGCGCATCCGTAAGGCGTTTGGGTTTCCGGATTACTACGGAGAAAACTGGGATGCCATGTGGGATTGCCTGACGGACGTATTCTTGCGGCCGGTGCAGAGACACATCGTTGTGGAAGGCTTTGCTTCTATGCCCCAAGAGCTGCAGGAGTATGCCGCACCGATGCAGGAGATTTTCAGCGACCTTCAGGAGAAATATCCTTGGGTATCGATCACATACCGCTGATTGCAGACACAACAAAACCTGTGGGCAATCACAAAGCGAGGGCTTTAAGAGAAATCTTGAAGTCCTCGCTTTGTTGTGTCCGGAATCCATTGCGGCATATGGACTTTCAGGCGTTACGCCCTCAAAAGAGCCTATTATCCATGCGGCGAACCGGCTTCTCGATGCGTTTGTTTACAAATAATTCAAAGCCTTCCACTTGACAAGGGCGGCGGTGGGTGGTAAACTGCGTTTAGCACTCAGGAAGTTGGAGTGCTAACGGAGAAACGATATGGAAATGACCGATCGAAAAAAGCAAATACTGAAGATCGTCGTGGAAGAATATGTGGCGGCGGCGGAGCCGGTGGGCTCCAAGGCCATTGCCCAGCGGATGCCCGGAAAGATCAGCTCTGCCACCATTCGCAATGAGCTGGCGGATCTGACGGAAATGGGCTATCTGGAGCAGCCGCACACCTCCGCCGGGCGGGTCCCCTCCGCCAAGGGCTATCGGCTGTACGTCAACGAGCTGATGGAGCATCGCGCCCTGAGCCGGGAGGAGGAGGATAAGCTCAACGCCTCTCTGGCGGAGAAGCTGGCGGGGACGGATCAGCTCATGGCCCGGGCAGGCCAGATGGTGTCCTCCTTTGTGGGTTATCCGGCCTATACCGTGGCGGATCACAAGACGGCCGCCACCGTGCGGCGGTTCGAGCTGATTCCGGTGGACGCCAACAGCTTCATTGCCGTGGTGATGCTGTCGGACAGCCAGGTGAAAAGCCAGCTGCTGCCGCTGCAATTGCCGGTGGCCGACGGCGGCCTGCCGGACATGAGCCATCTGCTGAACACCCATTTCACGGGGATCGGCCCGGAGGATATGAACGGACGGCTCATGAGCCTGTCCGAGCAGGTGCCCGGCCAGTGGTTCCTGCCGCTGAACCAGGTGGTGGAATACGCCGGGCGGCTATTGAAGGAAGCAAACAGCCAGGAGGTCTTTCCCAGCGGGGCCAAGGAATTCCTGCGGTTCCCGGAATACCGGGACGCGGACAAGGCCCACGACCTGATGACCTTTATGGTGGACAATAAAGAGCAGCTGCCGGCGCCCACGGAGGGCGGCCCGGTGCAGATCCTCATCGGCCCGGAAAATCTCAGCGAGGCCCTGCGGGACAGCAGCGTGGTGGTGGCCAGCTATGACATCGGAGACAATATGCGGGGACTGGTGGGCGTGGTCGGACCCACCCGGATGGACTACGCCACTGTGGCGGCGCGCCTGAGCTACTTTGCAGAGAGCCTGGGCCGCATGTTCGGGAAGAACCAGCTGCCCCCCAAGGAGGACCAGGAAACATGAGCGAGAATGTGAATCAGGAAAACAAGCAGGAACAGGAAAACACGGACACACCGGAGACCCAGCCCCAGCAGGAGCCGTCTCCGGAAACGGCGGAGGAGACCTTCACCGTTACCCGGGATCAGATGGAAAAAATGGAGCAGCTGGCCAAGATGGTGTCCGACGCCAGCGACAAATATCTGCGTTTGGCGGCGGAGTACGACAACTACCGCAAACGCACCGCCAAGGAAAAGGAGAGCCTGTACGGCGACGCCAAGGCCGACACCGTGAAGCCCTTCCTGGAGGTGCTGGATAATCTGGAGCGGGGCCTTTCCCAGTTTGAAGAGGGCGACCCCCACCGCCAGGGTATGGAAATGATCTGCAGGCAGTTCATGACCGTGCTGGAAAAGCTGGGGGTGCAGCAAATTGAAGCGCTGGGCCAGCCCTTTGACCCTGCCCGCCACAACGCCGTGATGCATGTGGAGGACGAGAACGCCGGAGAAAACACCGTGGTGGAGGTATTCCAGCAGGGATATGCCATGGACGACAAGGTCCTGCGGTTCGCCATGGTGAAGGTAGCCAACTGAAAGGAGCTTGTGCTATGAACGGAAAGAGACTGTATAAGAGCCGCGACAACCGGATGATCTCCGGCGTGTGCGCGGGAATCGCGGAATATTTCGGCATTGACCCCACGCTGGTCCGTTTGGCCTGGGTGGTGTTCAGCCTGCTGGGCGGCAGCGGACTGCTGGCGTATATCATCGCCGCCATCATCGTGCCGGAGAATCCGGCGGACTGATGACGGAGATCATCCTGCTTTTTTGACAGACTAAAATTTTATTTCATATATTCAGGAGGCAATTATTATGTCTAAAGTTATCGGTATCGACCTTGGCACCACCAATTCCTGCGTAGCCGTCATGGAGGGCGGCGAGGCAGTTGTTATCCCCAACGCAGAGGGCAACCGCACCACCCCGTCCGTGGTGGCATTTTCCAAGACCGGCGAGCGCATGGTTGGCCAGGTGGCCAAGCGCCAGGCCATCACCAACCCCGACCGCACCATCTCCTCCATCAAGCGCGAGATGGGCTCCGATCACCGGGTGAGCATCGACGGGAAGTCCTACACGCCCCAGGAGATCAGCGCCATGATCCTGCAGAAGCTCAAGAGCGACGCCGAGGCCTATCTGGGCAGCCCCGTCACCGAGGCCGTTATCACCGTGCCCGCCTACTTTACCGATGCTCAGCGTCAGGCCACCAAGGACGCCGGCAAGATTGCGGGTCTGGATGTGAAGCGTATCATCAACGAGCCCACTGCCGCGGCCCTGGCCTATGGCGTGGACAAGGAGCAGGCCCAGAAGATCATGGTGTACGACCTGGGCGGCGGCACCTTCGATGTGTCCATTCTGGAGATCGACGACGGCGTGATCGAGGTTCTGGCCACCGCCGGCAACAACCGCCTGGGCGGCGATGATTTTGACCAGTGCATCATGAAGCATCTGGTCAGCGAGTTCAAGCGCACCGAGGGCATCGACCTGTCCGGCGACAAGGTGGCCATGCAGCGCCTGAAGGAGGCCGCCGAGAAGGCCAAGATCGAGCTGTCCGGCGTTACCACCAGCAACATCAACCTGCCCTATATCACCGCCGACGCCACCGGCCCCAAGCACCTGGACGTGACCCTGACCCGTGCCAAGTTCAACGAGCTCACCGGCCATCTGGTGGACGCCACCATGGGCCCCGTGCGTCAGGCCATGTCCGACGCCGGTCTGAAGCCCTCTGACCTGTCCAAGGTCCTGATGGTGGGCGGCTCCAGCCGTATCCCCGCCGTGGTGGAGGCCGTGAAGAACTTCACCGGCAGCGAGCCCTTCAAGGGCATCAACCCCGATGAGTGCGTGGCCATGGGCGCGGCCCTGCAGGCCGGCGTGCTGACCGGCGATGTAAAGGGTCTGCTGCTGCTGGACGTGACCCCGCTGTCTCTGGGCATCGAGACCATGGGCGGCGTGTGCACCCGCCTGATCGAGCGCAACACCACCATCCCCGTGAAGAAGAGCCAGATCTTCTCCACTGCCGCCGATAACCAGACCTCCGTGGAGGTCAACGTGCTCCAGGGTGAGCGCGAGATGGCTGCCGCCAATAAGAGCCTGGGACGCTTCCACCTGGACGGCATCGCTCCGGCCCGCCGCGGCGTGCCCCAGATCGAGGTGACCTTCGACATCGACGCCAACGGCATCGTCAACGTGTCCGCCAAGGACCTGGGCACCGGCACCGAGCAGCACATCACCATCACCTCCTCCTCCAACATGAGCAAGGACGACATTGAGAAGGCCGTGAAGGAGGCCGAGCAGTATGCCGCCGAGGACGCCAAGGTCAAGGAGAAGGTAGAGGTCCGCAACCAGGCCGACCAGATGGTCTATCAGTCCGAAAAGACCCTCAGCGAGGTGGGCGACAAGCTGCCTGAGAGCGAGAAGGCCCCCATCCAGGCCGGTATCGACAAGCTGAAGGAGACTCTGAAGGGCGAGGACACCGACGCCATCAAGGCTGCCACCGAGGAACTGACCCAGCTGTTCTACAAGATGAGCGAGAAGCTGTATCAGCAGCAGGCGCCCCAGGGTGATGCCGGTCAGGCCGGCGCCCAGGGCGGTCCCACCGGCGACCAGGGCGGCCAGTATTACGACGCCGACTACAAGGTCGTGGATGACGACGACAAGAATAAGTAAGTGAAAATATACCACCGGAAAGGGGCAGGGCTTCCTGTCCCTTCCTGTGGTGTTCCGGGATAAAAGACCCAGAGAAGGGAGCGGGCCTTTATGGCAGACAAACGCGATTATTATGAGGTCCTGGGCGTGGAAAAGGGCGCCAGCGAGGACGAGATCAGAAAAGCATACAAAAAGCTGGCCCGGAAGTATCACCCGGACATGAACCCCGGCGACAAGGCGGCCGAGGAGAAGTTCAAGGAGATCAACGAGGCCAACGAGGTGCTGTCCAACCCCGAAAAGCGCCAGAAATACGACCAGTTCGGCTTTGCCGGGGTGGACCCCAACTATGGCGCGGGCCAGGGCGGCGCATACGGCGCAGAGGGCTTCGACTTCGGCGACCTGGGCGATATTTTCGGCAGCTTCTTTGGCGGCGGCTTCGGCGGCGGCCAGCAGCGGCGCAACGGCCCCCGCCGGGGCGAGAGCATCCGGGCCAGCGTCTCCGTAGACTTCACGGAGGCGGCCTTCGGCTGCGAAAAATCCGTGACGGTGGACCGCAGCGAGCCCTGCCCCACCTGCAAGGGCAACGGCTGCGCCCACGGCACCACGCCGGAGGTGTGCCCCGACTGCCACGGCACCGGCACCGTGACCCAGGCCCAGCGGACGCCCTTCGGCGTCATGCAGAGCCAGGGACCCTGCCAGAAGTGCCGGGGCACCGGCAAGATCATCCACCAGCCCTGTCCTGATTGCCGGGGCAGCGGACGCATCCGCAAGCGCCGGACCATCCGGGTGACCATCCCCGCCGGTATCGACAACGGGCAGACCATCTCCCTGCGGGGCCAGGGCCATGCCGGGTCCAACGGCGGCCCCAGCGGCGACCTGCTGATCACCGTGATGGTGCGGCCCCACGAGATCTTCCGGCGGGAGGGAACGTCCGTGTTCTGCGAGGCACCCATCACCTTCACCCAGGCGGTGCTGGGCGCGGAGCTGGAGATTCCCACCATCGACGGGCGGGTGAAGTATACCATCCCCGAGGGCACCCAGACCGGCACTGTGTTCCGGCTGCGGGGCAAGGGCATCCCGGTGCTTAACGGCCGGGGCCGGGGCGACCAGTATGTCACCGTTACCATTGAGACGCCCCGGGACCTGAACCGGGAGCAGAAGGAAGCCCTGAAGAGGTTCAGCGAGACTCTGGGCGAGGGCAACTACGAAAAGCACCGCAGCTTTTTCGGAAAGAAGAAGTAAGCCATGTACCTTGCCGATTATCACGTACATTCCACCTGTTCCCCGGACGGACACCAGACCATGGCCCAGGCGGCGGAGGCCGCCGTCCGGCAGGGCCTTAATGAGCTGTGTATCACCGACCATGTGGACACCCTGTACTGGGATGATTTCCGTCCCCGGTGGGATTTTGACTGGGACGAGGCCCGGCGCCAGTTCCGGGAGGCCCAGGCCCTGTGGGGGGACCGGATCACCCTGCGGCTGGGGGCGGAGTTGGGCGACGCTCAGTACGGCTTTGACCGGGCCGTCCATATGATGGACGGTGCACCGGTGGATTTTGTCATCGGGTCCGTGCACCTGGGCGGAAAAAAGTTTGGCAACATGGACCTGTACTATATTGAAAAAGGTGACGAAGCGTATTATGATAGTGTCATCGACAGCTATCTGGACAGCGTTCTGGAGCTGGCCCGGTGGGGACAGTTTCAGGTGCTGGGTCATCTGACCCTGCCGCTGCGGTATATCAACGAGCACCACGGGGAGCATATGACGTTCCGCCGCCATATGGATCGGGTGGAGGAGGTCCTCCGCACTGTGATCCCCAAGGGGGTGGGCATCGAGTGCAATACCAACCGGGGAAACGAGCCCCTGCCGGGGCCGGAGATCCTGCGGCTGTACCGCCGCCTGGGGGGCGAGGTCGTCACCCTGGGCAGTGACGCCCACCGGCCCGGGGACGTGGGCTGCTTCATCCGGCAGCGCCAGGAGCTGCTGCGGGAATGCGGCTTCCGCTATTTTACCACATTTGAACAGGGCAAGCCGCGGTTTCAGGCCCTGTGAACCACCCGAGAGGAGCATAGCATCATGAAAATTGCCATTGGCTGCGATCACGGCGGCTATCTGCTGAAGCAGGACATTCTCATCTGGCTGGAGGAGCACGACATCGACTTTGAGGATGTGGGCTGCTTCTCCACCGAAAGCGTGGACTATCCCATTTATGGCGAAAAGGTGGCCCGGCTGGTGGCCTCCGGCGCATGCGAGAAGGGTATCGTCATCTGTACTACCGGCATTGGCATCTCCATTGCCGCCAACAAGGTCAAGGGTATCCGCTGCGCCCACTGCACCGATTCCCTGTCTGCCGAGATGACCCGCCGTCACAACGATGCCAACGTGCTGGCCCTGGGTGCGGGCATCACCGGCCCCAACCTGGCCAAGCGTATTGTGGAGGTGTTTCTGAACACCGAGTTTGAGGGCGGCCGCCATGCCCGCCGGGTGGGTCAGCTGGACAGCATCCAGCCCTGAAGCATTTGCATGAACGGAGGTGCGCGCCATGACCACAAAAGGATATCATCGCTACCGGGGGCGGAATACCCGGGGCAAGGTGGCGCTGGTCGTTGTGCTGGTGCTGATCCTGCTGGCGGCGGTGGCCTATCTGCTGACCCAGGAGTATGTGGTGTATGATGACGAGGGCAAGGCCCATCTGGAGCTGCCCTGGTCCCGGAAGGAGCCGGAGAAGCCCCAGCCGGACTCCACGCCTGTGCCGGATGATGTGGACATCACCCGGGAGGAGCCCCAGCGGCAGAAGGTGGAGGCCATCCACGCCTGGGAGCTGCCATACGGCTGCCTGGGCAGCGACCCCGGCTATCTGCTGACGGACCGGGAGGCTGTGGCCGTCAACGTGAAGATGTATGACGGGTCCGTGGCGTATCACACGGCGGTGGCCTTGCCGGAAGGCATTCTCACCGGCGGACTGTCCACCAGCCGGAACCTCCAGACCATACTGGACAGCAACTGCTATACCGTGGCGCGGCTGGCGTGCTTCTGCGACAACGCCTTTGCCGACGCTCAGCAGGAGCAGGCGGCCCTGTGTGCTGCCGACGGGACCCTGTACCGGGACGGCTCCGGCCGCCGGTGGCTGGACCCCTCCAAGCCGGGGACCCTGCGGTATATCACGGACCTGGCCAAGGAGTGCGCCCAGATGGGCTTTGACGAGATTCTGCTGGATTGGTTCCTGTATCCCATCAGCGGCGATCAGTCGGCTCTGGAGCTGCCTGCCGACAAGACGGTGGTGCTGAAGGACTTTGCCCAGGCTCTGGAAAAGCAGCTGCCGGAGGGCACGGTGCTGTCCGTGGTGCTGCGGGAGACTCCGTCGGCGGACAACGGCGTCACGGCGGAGCTGCTGGCGTCCTGCTTCGACCGGGTGTATGTCATGCCCGATGCGGACGCATCGGCGCTGCCCACCGGCTATGACCGGGCCACGCGCGTGGTGACTATGGCCGGCTATGCACCCGAGAGCGGCAGCTATCTGGTGACGCAGTGAGCTGATTGTCTCGAAGCACGAAATAAGTTTCCGAAATCAATAAAAAATCCTCCGATAAGCTGCGGAAAATGTAGCTTTCGGAGGGTTTTCTTTTGCGCGGCGCTATGATACAATACTCTCTTGTGAACAGATTCGTAAGGAGGGGAAAGCAGTCCCATGGAAAAAGAGAACAAATTGGGCACCATGCCCATTTCCAAGCTCATCATCAACATGTCCCTGCCCATCATCGCGTCTATGCTGGTGCAGGCCCTATACAACATTGTGGACAGCGTGTTCGTGTCCCGGGTGTGCGAGCAGGCGCTGACCGCCGTGTCCCTGGCGTTTCCGGCCCAGAACCTGATGATCGGCCTGGCCACCGGCACCGCCGTGGGTGTCAACGCCCTGATGGGCCGGGCTCTGGGGGCCAAGGACCAGCAGCGGGCCAACGCCGTGGCCATCAACGGCGTATTCCTGGCGGTGGTGGGCTTTGTCATCAGCGCTGTGCTGGCGCTGCTGTTTGCGGGGCCCTTCTTCCGGTCCCAGACCCAAATCGACTACATCATCGACAACGGCATTGACTATCTGCTGATCTGCTGCTGCGGCTCCCTGGGGCTGTTCGGCGAGATCATGTTTGAGCGGCTTTTACAGGGCACCGGCCGGTCCATCCTGTCCATGTATACCCAGGGACTGGGCGCTATCGTGAATATTGTGCTGGACCCCATCTTCATTTTTGTGTTCGACATGGGCGTTACCGGCGCGGCGGTGGCCACGGTCATCGGACAGTTCTGCGGCTGTATTCTGGCACTGATCTTCAACCTGAAGAAGAACAAGGAGATCCATTTGCAGTTCCGGGGCTTCCGGCCCAATTGGCGGCTGGTGGGGAATATCTATGCCATCGGCCTGCCCAGCGTCATCATGGTGGCTATCGGCTCGGTGATGACCTTCTGCATGAACAAGATCCTCATTGCCTATCACTCCGCCAAGGAGACGGCAGCCACGGCCTTCGGCATTTACTTCAAGCTCAACAGCTTCATCTTTATGCCGGTGTTCGGCCTGAACAACGGCGTGGTGCCCATCGTGGCGTATAACTACGGGGCCCAGAACCGGCTGCGGATGGTGGAGACCATCAAGCGCAGCGCCATCTATGCCTCCTGCATCATGCTGGTGGGCATGGCGGTGTTCTGGTCCATTCCCGGGAGCCTGCTGAAAATTTTCGACGCCACGGACACCATGCTGCAGGTGGGCGTCCCCGCCCTGCGGATCATCTCCCTGAGCTTTTGCATGGCCGGCGCCTGCATCGCCCTGGGCAGCTCCTTCCAGGCCCTGGGCAAAGCGGTGTACTCCATGACCACCTCCATCATCCGGCAGCTGGTGTTCCTGGTGCCCATTGCCTATGTCCTGGCCCGGTACGGCCAGAGCATCGGCAACGACGACCTGGTGTGGTGGAGCTATCCCTTGGCGGAGATCGCGTCCCTGCTTGTGACCCTGGCCTTCTTCCGGCGGCTGTACCGGACCCTGATCGCGCCCCTGCCTGCCAGCGGCGGTGCGCCGGTCCGCGACGACTCCGATGACGATCCCATAGGAGTATAACTGAAAATGCTCTGCCCATGGGGCAGAGCATTTTCAGTTATACAGCGGCGGTCTCGGCGGCGGGCTTCTTTTCCGGCTCCTCCTGGCAGAAGGGGTATTCCAGCATCTGCGGCAGACGCATATAACGGCGGAAATCGTTGCAGAAGGCGGCATATTCGTACCCGGTGCAGATACGCTCGTCCATGACCACGCCGATGGGCATCATCTTTCGGGTCAGGTCGCCGGATATATAGTTTGGCACGGGCTTGCCCATGCACACAAACACGCTGGTGGTGCCGAATTCATAACAATGGTGGTGGATATAGCTGGTCTTGATGGAGGCCAGATTCGTGATGAACATGCTGGTGTGGAAGGGGGACAGTTCGATGATCTTCCGGGGCAGCAGACCGTGGCGGTCCAGATGATAGGCCAGCCACACGACGAATTTCGGCAGACCCGGCACGGAGAACATGAACTTGGCGAACTTGTCGGTGCTGTTGGACTGGTGCTCCGCCCGATTGGCGGCAATTGCGTCGGCAATTTTCTGATTCACGGTAAACACTGTGTCGTTCTCGTCCAGATACACCTTCAGCGTGGTCTCGTTGACTACCCCGTTGGCCTGTTTTTTCAGGATCACGAAGGACACGCAGAAGTGGTTGCGGCGGTAAATGCGGCCGTTCATGACGAAGTAGTTCAGCTTGGGATTGCGCAGCACCGCCTTGTAATAGGCGGAGATGATGACGCTCATATGGTTCAGCCGCACCCCAGCCCGGCGGTGGGTGCGGATGAAGTCCTTGATGATCTCCTCATCGATGTTCTCGGTGACGGAGTTCCAGGCGTCGTAGCGCTTGGGCATGATATAGGGAATGGCCGCCACCAGCGGCGGCAGGTCCTTTACGCGGGTTCCATCAGGGCGCATGGCAAAGCCCTCCTGTTTCGTTAGATAGGGGCATTATACGGCATATTAGCGGACAATGCAATGGATTATTAACAAAAATAACGGCCGGGCAGGAGAAAGCCGGAGAAAGGGGCGATCGGGATAACGTTTATGAGACGGATTTTCCGCTTTTTTATACTCCAAGAACTTCGCGCGCTTCATATGCTAATTAGTTGGGAAAATCGACCGTTTTCGGTGGACACCCCTGAAAAAAGGTGCTATACTATTCCTGAATACGACACAGTATTGTGTTTTTCGATTACATGCTTTGCAACGGGGTGATACGATGAAAACCATGCGTAGAGGGACAAGTATTTTGCTTTGCCTGGCGCTGCTGGTGGCGGCCATTCCGGTGATCCTGCCGGTGTTCACATCGGCCACCGCCGCCGATGACCAGGAGGAGCAGCTGCTGGGCACACTGAGCCAGCGCTTTGAAGCCAGCGGTCCGGGGGTCATTTCCTCCGGCTCCGGCGACGCCGGCGGCAAGTCCTACGGTGCGTATCAGTTCTCCAGCCGCAGCGACATTCCCCGGGCCTTTTTCCGGTGGTGCCAGTCCTCCTCGGATACATACTACCGCTCCATCGGCAACCGGCTCTCTGCCGCCTATGACGCCGACGGGGGCTACGGCTCCAATTTCGACGCCACCTGGCGGGCCCTGGCCAACGAGGACAGCGACGGCTTCCTGCGGGTGCAGCGGAACTATGTCCGCCGCAGCTACTATGACCCCATCGTCCGGTCCATTGAGTCCGCTGTTCCCGGCTTCGACATGGATAACTACAGCATCGCCCTGCGCAACGTGTTCTGGTCCCGTGCCGTGCAGCACGGAGTGGGCGGCTCCTCGGGCTTTTCCAGCAGCGATGGACGGGGCGGCGCCACCGGCGTCATTATGCGGGCCTTCGATGCTCTGGGCGGCTTTGCCAATCAGCCTGAGGCCCAGCTCATCGAGGCCATTTACAACGAAAGCGGCGCCGTGCGGGAGCCTCAGTCAGACTCCTACGGCGTTATGACCGGCCCCACCGCCGACAAGTACGGCGTCACCGGCAAGGTGCTGAAGTATTACGATGGCAACTCCGGCGACGTGCAGCTGGGCGTATACGCCCGCCTGCGGATCAACGAGCCCGCCAAGGCCCAGGTCATGCTGGCGGATTACGGCTTCAAGGATGCCACGGTGGGGGAGGGCGTGTATCAGCTGCGCTCCTCTGCCAACAGTAACCTGACCGCCACCCCTGGCTCCTCGGGCCTGACCCTGAACGCCGTGGGCAGCGGCAAAAACCAGCAGTTCCGCCTGGATTATCATGCCAGCGGGTACTATACCATCACCTGCCAGGAAAACGGCCTGCGGCTGACCGCCGGGAAAAACGGCGTTACTCTGGCCAAAGCCTCCACGGATAACGGTCAGCTGTGGAAGGCCGCCGTATACAACAGCGGCTTCTCCCTGCAAAACCGGGGCACGGGCAGCTATCTGTCCGTTTCCTCCAACGCCGCAGGCGGCCGCCTGATCCTGGCGGATACGGCCATGCAGTGGCAGCTGGCCCTGGCCGGGGCGGGCTGGACTCTGGACGGCGCGTCCTATCCCACGGTAAACTCCACCCTGACGGTGGGGCAGACGGGCTTTCCCTTCCGGGGCACCCTGCGCAACGCCTATGACATCCGCCGGGTGACGGTGTCCATCCAGAGATCCAACGGCTCCAATGCCATTACCCCCGCCACAGCTGCGCCCAACGCCAAGAGCTATGACCTGTCCCGGCTGGACGACGCCGTGGCCTTCTCCCGGCTGGGTGTGGGCGGCTATACCCTGGTCATCGCGGCGGAGAATACCGCCGGGGACAACTACCGCCTGGAGTCCAAGTTCTACGTTACCGACGGCTCCTATGTGGTGTCCTTCGACCCCTGCGGCGGCACCTGCTCCGAGAGCACCCGCCTGGTATCCGCCGGTCAGAAGTACGGCAATCTGCCCACGGCGGTGAAGGACGGCTGCGCCTTTGTGGGCTGGTTCACCCAGCCCGACGGCGGCCAGCAGATCACCGCCAACAGCACCACCGGCGCCAGCAACATTACCCTTTACGCCCACTATCAGGGGCAGTATACCTATCAGTTTGTGAACTACGACGGTTCCGTGTATGCCCAGGGGAAGCTCACCGCGGGACAGACCATTCCCCGTCCCACCGGAACGCCTACCCGTCCCGCTGACAGCCAGTATACCTATACCTTCACCGGCTGGCAGGGCTACACCAACGGCATGACCATCTCCGGCAACGTGACCTTTACCGCTCAGTATGCGGCCAAGGCCGTGGAGTCCGTCCCCAAGGAGATCACCACCGGGGCCTACCGCATCGCCGACAGCTATCTGCGGGCCATCCCCATGGGCACCACTGCCCGCCAGCTGCTGGCAAACCTGTCCCCCAGCGATTACATTACTCTGCCGGTTCAGGGCGACAGCCTGGTGGGCACCGGCATGACCGTCACCTATGCCAGGGACGGCCAGACCATCCAGACCCTGACCACCGTGGTCACCGGCGACCTCAGCGGCGACGGCCGGGTCACCATTACCGATATGGTCCGGCTCCAGGCTCACCTGCTGGGCAAGACGTCCCTGACCGGCGCGGCCCTTCAGGCGGCGGACCTCAACGGCGACGGTCAGGTCACCATCACCGATATGGTCCGGCTTCAGGCGTACCTGCTGGGCCGGGGTACCATACAACCCAACTGAGTATGAGGGACCATGCCATGCGAAAGAACATCTCATCTGCCCTGGCGGGCTTTCTGGCAGCACTGCTGCTGTGGTGTCTGCTGCCGGTGACAGCGGAGGCCGCCGGGGCCAGCTTCTCCGGCTCCGGCAGCGTCCGGGCCGGCGACAGCGTCACCGTCACCTTTTCCGTCAGCGGCTCCAATATCCAGGGCATCACCGCTGTGCTGCACTACGACAGCAGTGCCCTGACCCTCACCGGCACCCGCCAGCTCATCGGTGACAGCTGGTCCGTGGAAATGAACGGCGGCAACCTGCTGGCCTATAACGATCATCTCGACAACCCCATCAGCGGCAGCTCCGCCGTTCTGGCCGTCACGTTCCGGGTGAAGTCCGGCGTGGCTGCCGGGACCAAGGTCAGCGCCACCATCACCGATATCGTGACCAGCGACGGCAATAGTGACCAGAGTCTCAACGATGCCTCCTGGTCGGCCAGCGTGGCCTCGCCCCCTTCCGGCAACGCCAATCTGTCCGGCCTTTCCTGCGGGAGCTACGCCCTGTCGCCGTCCTTTTCCGCCGGCACAACGGAATACAGCGTCACCGTGCCCTATGATGTGTCCCGCCTGCCTCTGGATTACAGTGCGGCGGACGGCGGCGCCAATGTATCCGTCAGCGGCAACCAGCTGTCCGTGGGCGTCAACACGGTGGTCCTCACCGTCACCGCCGCCAACGGCGCCACCCGCCGCTATACCATTTCCGTTACCCGCCAGCCAGACCCCACGGCGACCCTCAGCAGCGATGCGGATCTGGCGGATCTGACTCCCTCCGAGGGGAAGCTGACCCCGGCCTTTGCACCCAATATCACGGAATATGCCGTGTATGTCCCCTATGAGACCACCAAGCTCTCCCTTTCCGCCACCGCCAAGGACAGCAAGGCCCTGGGTGTTACCCAGCCGGACGCCGCCCTGAAGCAGGGCGACAATGTGCTGACCGTTACCTGCACCGCTGAAGACGGCACCACCCGGGACTATACGGTCCATGTGGTGCGGATGCCTGGCTTTGCCGGGATCCTGCCCCAGATCGGAGAACCGGAGCCGGAGGCCCCCGTGCCGGAGCCTGAGGATCAGCAGCCCGGCCCCTTCCGCTCCCTGTGGACGGCGCTGTGCGCACCGGTGGATCTGCCCCTGCTGACGGGGCGCTGGGTGCCGCTGTACGCCATCCTGGCTTTGCAGCTGGTGGTTTTGCTGGTGGCGCTGTTCTTTGTCGGGCGGTCCGTTGGCATTTCCCGCAGCCGCCGCCGTATCCTGGATCGTCTGGCCCGGATGGAGCAGCCGGAGCCCCAGGAGCCCCAGCCGGAGCCTGAACACGAACCGACTGCCCAACCGGAGGAATCCGCACAGGAGCCTGCGCCTGCGGCGTCCGCCCAACCGGAAGTCCCGGAGCCGGAGATTCCGCCGGAGCCCTCGGAACTCCCGGAGGTCCCGGAGCCTGCTCAGCCGGAAGCCCCGGACCCGGCACCCGCCGAGTCGGAGCCTGCCCCTGTGGAGCCGGAGACCCCTGCCTCGGAGGCGGAGTCTGCCCCGGAGCCGGAGACCCCTGCCCCGGAGGCGGAGTCTGCCGCACCGGAGGAGCCGGAAACCCCGGAATCCGAGGAAAGCCCCCAGCCCCTGGACCGGGAGAGCCTGGACGCCCTCCTGGAGGAAATCCGCAATATGTAAAAAAACGGGACGCCAAGGGGCAGCTGTCCATAAAACAGGTTTTGAAAAACAAATACTGTGATAGCTGCCAGACAAGGGCTGCTGACAAAAGGGGTATGTGCCATTAAGGCACATGCCCCTTTGATTTTGCAGTTGCCTTTGTTGGTGGTAGACGGATAGGATGGATTTCCGCCAGTTGACCCGGTTCATTCTGGTGGACGATGCGGACATTGACTTTGTGTTCAAGAGCTCCGCTGACCCGGAAGTATCGGAGCAGCTGTATCAGGACATTAAGGCCATCGGCAAGCATCAGAGCATAGTCAAGGCCGGAAACGCTGCCGCAACGGCTGTACAGGATATGCCCTTCTGGCAGATCGCCGGCGATGAGGAACAGAGCTATCTACCCCCGTGTGAGATTTCCGAAGCGTAAAAATTCTCCGCAATGTGAAAAGCAGCCATGAGCGATATAGCCGCCGTGCTATCGTACTTGTGGCTGCTTTTCCTCTGTCTGCCGTTTGCTTCCCATTTTTCGTCTGCCTGCTATTGTGCACAGACTATCGAGTACGACCTTGTGGGCTGCATTCCCACGGATGAGCTGCTAAAAGCGGAACAGGCATGACCGAGATCATGCCTGTTCCAGGAAATTTGAATTTTACTGTCTTATCAGCAGGAACGCCGCGTCCCATTTTTTATACGTTTGCTTTACCGCTCCATAATGGGGTAACCCTGGGCCCGCAGCGCCTCGTACATCTCCTGCACATGGGCGGCGTCCCGGGTCTCCACCAGCAGGTGGACCACACAGGAGCCCACGGGAGCCTTCAGATTGCCCCGCTCGTGGTTTACCTCCAGCACATTGACGCCCATATCGGACACGATGTTCAACAAGGTGGCCAGGGTTTTGGGCTGGTCGGGCAGAACGGTGGCGAAGTTGGCGGTGCGCCCGGCCTTGGCCAGCCCTCGGGTGATGATGCGCTCCAGCATGGTCACGTCTACGTTGCCGCCGGACAGCAGGGCGCACACGGTCTTGCCCCGCAGGTCTACCTTGCCATACATGGCTGCGGCGATACCCACGGCTCCGGCGCCCTCAGACACCAGCTTCTGCTTTTCCAGCACAGAGAGAATGGCCCCGGCGATTTCCGTCTCGCTGACGGTGACCACCTTGTCCACATACTGGCGGCACATCTCGAAGGTCAGGTCGCCGGGGGTCTTGACCTGGATGCCGTCGGCGATGGTGTGGACGCTGGGCAGGGTCAGAATGTGTCCGGCCTCCAGGGAGTCCACCATGCTGGCGGCTCCGGCGGCCTGCACGCCGATGACCTGGCAGGAGGGCTTCAGATGCTTCACGGCATAGGCCAGGCCCGAAATAAGCCCGCCGCCGCCGATGGGTACCAGGATCACGTCCACATCCGGCAGCTGCTCCAGAATCTCCAGGCCGATGGTGCCCTGTCCGGCCATGACCCGATAGTCGTCAAAGGGATGAATAAACGTCAGCCCCTGCTCATCCCGCAGGCGCACAGCCTCGGCATAGGCATCGTCATACACGCCGTCCACAAGCACCACATTGGCCCCGTAGCTGCGGGTGGCCTGGATCTTGGAAATGGGGGCGGCGGCAGGGATGCAGATGGTGGCGGGGATGTGCATATCCCGGGAGGCAAAGCCCACGCCCTGGGCATGGTTGCCCGCGGAGCAGGCGATGACGCCCCGGCGCTTCTCCTGGTCGGACAGGGTGGCGATCTTATAGTATGCGCCCCGCAGCTTGAAGGCGCCGGTCTTTTGCAGGCAGTCGGCCTTCAGATAGAAGCTGCAGTCCGGCACCAGGCCCGGAGCGTGCAGCACGGGAGTCTGATTGATGACGGGAGAGAGCACCCGGCGGGCGTCTTGGAGCATTTCCATAGAGATCATATGATTGCCTCCTTGGTTTTGTTATATATACAAAAAACTATTTTTTGTGCTTGTGCCGTGTACTATAATGATAACCTCTACGGGAGAAAATGTCAATTCCCCTGTTGCTCCCGGGGCAAAATTTTTCGCTCCCGGGAAATGAAAAATAAGAACGGCGGGATAGCCGTTCTTATTTTTCTCTGCCGGCCGGAGAGCGCGGCAGATCACTTTTTCCGCTGCCGCTTTTCGATCTGCCTGCCGGCCCATTGGGCCAGCTTCAGGCAGGCGGCAGCGGTGACAGCCAACAGGACGCCGCCTGCGGCCAGTTGCTTTTTCAAGTTCATAATCAATACGTCAGTTTCTCGGTGAGATACGCCTTCAGCTCACTGATGG
>FR884143.1:0-13273 GCA_000435975.1 Oscillibacter sp. CAG:241
CCATCACTACAAGGATGGCAAGTGCACCGACTGCGGCGAAAAGGATCCCAACTATCAGCCTGCTCAGCCCGGCGTCAAGACCGGTGATGCCAGCTCCGTGACCCTGTGGGTCATGCTGCTGACCGTCTCCGCTCTGCTGGCTGCCGCTGTGGTGGCCCTGCCCCGCAGAAAGCACAATTGATCGCGGCTGATTCCACGACATAACAAAAAAGGCGGACGCCTCCGGGCGTCCGCCTTTTTTGGAGCAAGCCCAACAGGCCCGGCGGGGGAGATAACTCCCTCCGCCGGGCCCTGGGGTCAATTCACATAATCTGCCGGGTCAATGAGCTTGCCGTCCTTGGATACCGAGAAGTGCAGATGAGGCCCCATGCTGCCCTCAGCGGAGGCGGTGCTGCCCACCAGACCGATGATATCCCCGGCAGCTACCTGGTCGCCCTCCTGCACCGGGGGGTCCTTCTGCAGGCAGCTGTACTGGGTGGTATAGCCGCCGCCGTGCTGAATGACCACCGTGGTGCCCATAAGTTCGTCGTCCTTCACCGACAGCACCGTGCCGCTGGCGGCGGTGCGGACGGAGTCGCCCTCGGCGGCCTGGATATCGATGCCGTTGTGGGTGCGCCAGTCCGCCATGGTCTCGTCATACATCAGCTCCGTGACGCTGAACACCGTCACCGTGGTGCCGTCCAGGGGAGACATGACCTGGGGCAGCAGGTCCTGGGGATCGGAGATGGGGGTCTCCTCCGCCGGCGGCGTGGCCGGAACATTTTCCTCCGGGGTCACTGTGGGAGCCACCCAGGCGTTGTCCCGCTCGTCGGGGACGGCGGTGTTGGGGCTGGCGGCGGGCTCCGCCGGAGCCTGGGGCCGCAGCAGGGTATAATAGCCGACAATACCGGCTGCCAGCAGGCAGACGGCAAGGGCTATGTAGAAGCCCTTGCCGCCGAACACGGCCTTGACCTTTTTTCCGTCGTATCTGCTCATAGTTGCCTTTCCCATCCGGCCCATGGCCGGAGCCGCGTATGCCGGCCCGCGGCGGGCCGAAATCATGCCATGCGTTTCTGTCCTCAGTATGGCCCCGCTGCGGCGGATTTATACAGCAGGAATCAGAAAACCCGCAAAATGGAAAAGACTTTTCTTTATTTTGACGGAAAAAACCGGTGACCGGAGGCCTTACCCGTCCGATCACCGGTTTTTGATTTTCATTACTCCAGCACCCGATAGTCTCCCTGGGCGGCCCGGGCCAGGCGCTGGGCCTTTTCCCGGTGCAGCTCCTCCTGCAGGTCGCCGATGATCCGGTTGGACACCAGGAAGCCCTTGGGCGTCAGCCGCCAGCCGGTATCCGTCCGCTGGGCCAGGCCATGGGCGGCGCAGGTGTCCAGAATGGCGTCCAGGGGGCCGAAGCGCTGGCGGAACCGGCTTTCAAACTCCCGGGTGTCGATGCCCTGGACCGTGCGCAGCCGCAGCATGATGTACTCCATCTCCCGCTCCTGAGCCGAGATGGTCTCGCTCTCCGCCAGGTCCAGCCGTCCTGCCAGATATCCGTCCAGATCCCGGGTATAGCCGTACCGCACGCCGCCGAAGTCGGAGTGCGCCCCGGGGCCGAAGCCCGCGTACTCGCCCAGCGTCCAGTATTTCAGGTTGTGCCGGGACTCGTACCCCGGCTGGGCGAAATTGGAGATCTCATACTGCGCATACCCGTTCTGGCCCAGCAGCTCCACGGCGTACAGATACATATCCGCCTGCATGTCCCCGTCCGGCAGGGTCAGGCTGTCCCGCCGGGCGTACAGCGGCGTCCCCTCCTCCAGCTTCAGCCCGTAGCACGAGATGTGCCGGGGAGCCAGCACCAGGGCATCCGCCAGGGTGTTTTCCCACCGCTCCAAGGTCTGGTCCGGCAGACCGTAAATCAGGTCCAGGCTGATGTTGTCCAGCCCCGCCTTCCGGCAGGCGGCCACGGCGTCCTTCACCTGCTGCCAGGTGTGCACCCGGCCCAGGCGGCGCAGCTCCTCATCGTCTGAGGACTGCACCCCCAGGGAGATGCGGTTGAAGCCTGCCCGGCGCAGGGCCCGCAGGGCCCGCCAATCCCCGGCGCTGTCGGGGTTGGCCTCCAGGGTAATCTCCGCCCGGTCCCACACCCGGCACTGCTTTTTGATGGTTTTCAGCAGGGCGATGAGCCGCTTATGGCCCAGATAGCTGGGGGTGCCGCCGCCGAAATACACGGTGTCCACCCGGTGATTCTGCATCTGGGGGGCCACCTCGGTGATGTGCCGGGTCAGGGCCGCGGCATAGGCGTCCATTTTCTCCTCGCTGTGGGCCAGGGAATAAAAATCGCAGTACGCGCACTTGGCCTTGCAGAAGGGAATGTGCAGATACAGGCCCAGGGGCCGGTTGCGGTCGATGTCAGGTTTTTTCATGTCAGCTCTCCTTGGGCGGCAGGATGGTCACGGCGTCAAAGGGACAGTTTACCTTGCAGGAGCGGCAGCCGATGCACCGCTCCAGGTCCACGGTATACAGGCCGTCCGGCTGCAGAACGATGCAGTCCATCACGCAGAACATGGTGCAGTAGCCGCAGCCGGTGCAGCAGACGGGGTCGATGACGGCGCGGCTGAAGCGCTTGCGTCCGAAGGGATGCGCGGGATCGTACATAAGGGGACACCTGCCTTTAAGGGTTTTTATATAGTATAGCGGCTTCTGCGGGATTTTTCAAGAAGGGATAAATTTTCCGCTGCCGGGACATGCTATTCCCGAAAGGAAGTGCTGCCATATGGACATGTCACCCCGGGAATACCAGGATTATGTGAAAAATCTGCAAAAAAAGTCCCCTCTGCTGAAGGACATGGCCCTGGCCTTCGCCATCGGCGGGGCCATCTGTGTTATCGGACAGCTGATTCTGAACGGCTGGCTGATGCTGCTGCCCCAGGACGATGCCGCCACCGCCACCTCCGTGAGCCTGGTGTTTCTGTCGGCCCTGTTCACGGGGCTGAACCTGTATAACAAGCTGGCCCGGTTCGGCGGAGCCGGAACGCTGGTGCCCATCACGGGCTTTGCCAACGCCGTGGCGTCCCCGGCCATCGACTTCCGGGCAGAGGGCCTGGTCACAGGCATGGCGGCGAAAATGTTCCTCATTGCGGGGCCGGTGATCGTATTCGGCACCGCCGCCAGCGTGATCTACGGCGTGGTGCTGTGGCTGCTGGGGGGATAAGAAATGGCTTGCCTTCCGGCAAGCCATTCTGCTGTATTGGGCCTGTATCCCGATGGCTGCCGCAAAGGCGGTCAGTCCTCCCGGTCCTGCTTTTGCCTCCGGGCCAGGACCAGAGCGCGGATGCCGCCGTAAACGATCCAGATGACGCCGATGGCCAGGTATATGTATTTCATCTCGCTCATGGCGTTCCATTTCAGCAGGGAATACACCACCAGCAATGCGCCGCACAGCAGATACACCACATAGCGCATGATGCTGTCGGTCTTTTTCTTGTTATCCATAGCGGCCTCCTCAGTTATGATGCCCTTATTATATAGGAGCCGCGCCGCCTGTGTCAATACATTTCAAGGGCAGGCGGGGCGTGTGCGATGCCCGGGGCCGCGCCCCGCCTGCCTTTTATCCCGCCCGCCGCTCCCTGCGGTGGGCTATCCCAGATGCTCCAGGTCGTCCTTACCCAGACTCATATGCCGCCAACGCTCCGGCAGTTCCGGGCCGATCAGGGGAAACAGGTTCTCCGTGTCGGTGGTGGGCTGGATATTATAGGTGCCGTACCGGTTCACCAGGTCAAAGCAGTCCTGGGGCACGCCCCGGAACTGATGCACGTCCGGCGCGGCGTCGCAGGGAAAGCCGCGGTCCTTTCGCTTCATCTCTCTCACCTCCGGCCTTAGTATGCCCGGAGACGGGAAAATCTTTCACCGCCGGGCGGGGAGGAGACACCGGCCGCTTGCCATCGGGGGCGGCGTATGGTATACTCAAAATCAGTTCAGCGAAGCAGTTTTTGCGGGACTTCCGATGAAATGGGAGAGAAATGATGATGGACAAATCGATTTCTATCAGAAGAGTGAAAGCCGGAGATGAGGATAGCCTTGCGTATGTGCAGACGGAAAGCTGGAAGGAGGCATTTCGGGAAATCGTGCCTGCGGACATCCTTTCACAATGCACAGAAATTGAGCGGGCGGCTGAGATGTATAAGATGCTCTTGGCGGAAAACAAAGGAAACGGCTACATTTTAGAGCTGGATGGCCGACCGCATTGCATTGCCTGGTGGGACGCTACCAGAGAGGAGAACATGAGGGGATTTGCGGAACTGATCTGCATTCATTCGCTCAGGGATAACTGGCATAAGGGCTACGGAAAAATGATGATGGAGCGGGTGCTGGATGATGTAAGGCGCGCGGGATATTCAAAGCTCATGCTCTGGGTATTTGACAGCAATGTGCGGGCGATCCGGTTTTATGAAGCGAACGGATTCGCGGCAAGCGGAAAAAAGCGGCCTGCCCTGGGTGCGGTAGAGGAGATGTATATCAAGGAAATGTAAGGCAGGCATCAGCCTGATAAACCGGAAAATGTGAGGTGCATATGTATTATCACGCGTCGCCAATAGGCACGATCAAGCGGCTGGAGCCCAGGGTATCCAATCATGGAGTCCCCTTGGTCTATTTCTCAAAGAAAAGGGAAAATGTCCTGGTCTATTTGAGCAATGCGATTGAGCGGTATTGCAAGGAAACCGGCTTCTCCTATGATGGCAGATGGGAAAAATGGGGACCATACGGTTTTGAGAAGAACGGCATCCAGCGGCTGGAGGAATATTATCCGGATGCGCTGAGAAAGGCCTACCAAGGCGTATCCGGATATATCTATTGCGCAGGCAGCATTGAGGAAGCGGATTTCGATGTGCGGATCCCGGATGCAGCTGTAAGCAATGTTCCTGTAGACATCGAATCTGTGGAGTTCGTTCCGGACGCCTACGAGGCTATTTTACAGGCGGAAAGGGAAGGACTCATCACCATTATGAGATATGAGGAAATGCCGGAAAGCGTGCGGCAATGGAATCAAAGAACCATACGGGAAGAATACAAAAACGCTGCGGACCATCCAGAGTACCGGCATTTCTTAAAGGGCAGCTTCCCGGATTGGCTGGCAGATGAATGACCAATTATTTTATAGGAGGAATGACATATGACCGTTTCCCAGGCGCTGGAGAAGCTCTCCGCGTACGAAAAGCTGATGTTCACCTACAACCACGCCTCCGGCCTGATGTACTACGACGGGGCCACCGTGGCCCCCAGGGGGTCGGCGGACCTGCGGGCCGATACCCTGGGCGAGCTGGCCCGGCTGAGCTATGCCCTGACCACTGCCCCGGAGACGGTGGAGATGCTCCGGACACTGGTGGAAGCCCGGGACCGGCTGGACCCGGTCACCGCCCGGAAGGTATCGGAGCTGTGGCGGGACTATGAAATGACCCACCGGGTGCCGGAGGAGGAATTTGTCGCCTATCAGCAGCTGACCTCCAAGGCCGACGCCGTGTGGCACGAGGCCAAGGAGCGCAGCGACTTCGCACTGTTTGAGCCGTATCTGCAGCAGGTGTTCGACGGCAGCCGCCGCCTGGCGGAATACATGCAGCCGGACAAGGACCCCTATGACGCCCAGCTGGACCGGTTTGAGCGGGGCCTGACCCGGGAAACCTGCGACGCCTTCTTCGCCGCCCTGCGGCAGGAGCTGGTGCCCCTCATCGACCAGGTGAAGGCCCATGCGGACCGGGTGGACGACGCCCCCCTGCACCGGAGCTTCCCGGTGGCCATCCAGCGGGAGTTTTCCGACTTCGTCATGGACGTGATGGACATTGACAGAAACCACTGCATCATCGGCGAGACGGAGCACCCCTTCACCATCAACTTCTCCCGGGACGACGTGCGCATCACCACCAACTATCAGGAGGACCTGGTGGCCTCGTCCCTGTATTCCGTGGTCCACGAGGGCGGCCACGCCCTGTACGAGCTGCATGTGGGCCGGGAGCTGTCCCGGACCTGCCTGGGAGGCGGCGTGTCCATGGCCATTCACGAAAGCCAGTCCCGGTTCTATGAAAACATCATCGGCCGCAGCCGGGCCTTCTGCGGCGTCATCTATCCCTGGCTGCGGGAGCACTTCGCCCCCCGGCTGGACGACGTCAGCCAGGACGCGTTCTACCGCATGATCAACAAGGCCCAGCCCTCCCTGATCCGCACCGAGGCCGACGAGCTGACCTACTGCCTGCATATCATGGTGCGCTATGAGCTGGAAAAGCGGATGTTCGCCGGGGAGCTGACGGCCCATGACCTGCCCGCTGAGTGGAACCGCCTGTACAAGGCGTATCTGGGTGTGGACGTGCCCAATGACCGGGAGGGCGTTCTTCAGGATTCCCACTGGGCCAACGGCAACATCGGCTATTTCCCCTCCTACGCCATCGGCTCGGCCTACGGCGCCCAGTACCTGCTGGAGATGCAGAAGGACTTCGACGTGTTCGAGGCCGTCCGCTCCGGCAAGCTGACAAAGATCAACGGCTGGATGGAGGAGAAGATCTGGAAATACGGCTGCATGAAGGACCCCACGCCCCTGTTCGAGTCGGTATGCGGCAAGTTTGACCCCACCCGCTACACCGCCTATCTCCGGGAGAAGCTCACGGAGGTCTACGGACTGTAAGGGCCTGGGGCACTCCATCGGACAAAACGTATCCCCGGCGGGAGTGTTCCCGCCGGGGATATGCTTCGGGCTGTCAAAGAGCCTGTCATGTTCACCGTATTTTTTCTACTTCCGCCGGGGGCCGTCAGGCTCCCGTGCGGAAACGGTACAGCAGGCAGCCATCCTCCGTTTCGCCCCAGGGATTGACCGGCGGCAGGTCGGTTTTCACAAAGCCGCAGGACTCGTGCATGGCCCGGGATACGGCATTGCCCCGGTCGATGGTGCAGGTCACCTCCCGGGCGCCCAGACCCTCCAGATACCGCAGGGTGTCCAGCACCAGGGCCTTCCCGTACCCCTTGCCCCGCTGGGAGGGCATGGTCTCCACCGCCTCCAGAAACCAGCTGCCCGGCTGCGCTTCAATGGCCCGCAGGGCGCTGACCCAGCCGTTTCCGGCATCCTCCGCCAGGATCCTCTGGTTTTCCTGCCGGGCAAAATCCGCGGCGAACGCAGCGTATTCCGCCAGCATCCGTTCCCGGCTGGGAAAGTGCTTTTCCAGCGCGTCCATGGACTCCGCATAGATATCCGTCAGCCGCCTTACAACGCCCTCATCAACGGTTTTTACCTCCACAAGCATGCTGCTTCCTCCTTGCAAAAGCCACCGCAGGCAGCGCCTGCGGTGGCCTTTTTTTATTTAATTTCTACTTCCGCCGGCGGCCGCCGCGCTTGGAGGCCATATACCGGTTCAGCTCCGACTGCTTGCTGTCAGACACGGACATGAACTGCTTGAGCTTGTCCTCAAAGGTCAGCTCCGCCGGGGGAGCGGCAGGCTGAGACGGATTGGGACGCGCCGGATTGGGCCGGGGCGGACGGGGCCGCGCAGGCCGGTCCGCATACTGGGGCCGGGGCTTGGGCGGCTGCGCCTGCTTCACGGACAGGCTGATCTTCCCCTCCGGCGAGATGGACAGTACCTTCACCGGTACCTCCTGTCCCTCGGTGAGAAAGTCGTGAACGTCGGTAACGAAGCTGCCGGACACCTCAGAGATGTGTACCAACCCGGATTTCCCGCCGGGCAGCGCCACAAAAGCGCCGAATTTGGTGATGGTGGTCACCTTCCCGGTGATAATGGTCCCAACCGTCAATTCCATAAACGAATCTATCTGCTCCCTTCGATAATGTGGCGTGTCAGTTGTTCACGTCGTAAAAAATGCGCTCACCGTCGGAGGCCAGGCCCAGGTCGTCCCGGGCCAGACCCTGGATAAAGTCCGGGTCCCCCTCGTGGTCCAGGTCGGAGCGCAGCACGTCATTCTGCTTTTCGGTCTGCTGGATCTGGGCGTCCAGCGCCTGACTTTTGCTGCGCAGCTCCGGCAGGCGGCTGCCGTATACCCGCGCCACCTCCAGGCTTACCGCCGCCAGCAGCACCAGGATCACCAGCAGGGCCGCCACGCGGCTGCGGCTGACGGTTTTTTTCTTGCTTTTTGCCATGTCTGCGGACTCCCTTCCGTGCATCGTCTTCAGGTCGTAGAAAACACTTCCACCTATATGTATTTAGTATAGCGTACTTTCTCGCAGAATGGAAGCTTTTTTTTGCTTTTGGCAGCAATTTTTTTCCGCACCGGCCCAGAGCCCGGGCCGGGATGCGCAGCAGCCGCCCCAGCTCCCCGGCCACGTCGGCCCAGAACTCCCACAGAGGCCGCAGCGCCGGCGCCGCCAGCAGCAGATACAGGGCCATGCCCGCCCCGGCGCCCAGCAGCATATACAGCTGCGGCTCCCCGCCGCCTACCTGGGTCAGCACCCACAGGGCCCCCAGCAGGCACAGCAGGGCGAACAGCCCGTCGGCGGCGTGGGTCAGCCCCGGCCTTCTGCGCCGCAGCACCCGCAGCAGATCGTATACCAGCCCCCCGGCAGCGCCCAGGGCCGCCGCCGCGCCCAGGGCGGACAGCTGGGCCATGACGTAGTTTTCCATGGCCCCGGCGTCAGCCCAGCAGCCGGGTCAGCCAGGAGCCTCGCGGGGCCTGCTGCTCCTCATAGGTCAGGGCCTCGATGCGCCCGTCCACATGGAGCTCCCCGCCGTCCAGGCTCAGCTTCCCGATGTGCAGCCCTTGGCCGGTGACGATCAGCGTCCCCTCGCAGGTGGACATGACGATGCACCCCTCGTCGAACCGTTCCACATCCTCCACGCCGGACACCGTCAGCTTGTCCCGGCCCTCCAGCTCCACCCGGTGATACAGCTGCTGCCCCGTCTCATACGTCATAAAACCGCCCCCTCATACACATGATGCATCATGTGTATGAGGGGGCGGCAGAAAATATACCGGTTGTCCCGGGTTATCCCGGCCTTGTCTCAGCCCTGTCCCGGGTCTGTCCCGCCGATTTCCCGATACATGGCGGCGGCGTCGGCCTTGCCCACGTTGTCCGTCACGGTCAGCACCTCCACCTCCAGGGTTCTGGCCCCGAAGCGGATGGCGATCCGATCTCCGGGCTTCACCTCATAGGACGCCCGCTGGGCCCGCCCATTGACGCTGACGCGCTCATTGTCGCAGGCCTCGTTGGCCACGGTCCGCCGCTTGATAAGCCGCGAAACCTTCAGGTATTTATCCAATCGCATGGGTTTCCCCTCCTTTTTCCCGCATTATAGCAGATTTTCCCATCCCTGGCAATATGGACGGATTTTCTTTTTTTCATGAGTTGCACAGGCGGCCCGGGTATAGTATAATATAGGGCACGGATTTTATGAACCTGCGCCGCGGCGCGAACGAGGAGGGACCAAGGTATGATGCATCCTACCATAGATATCAAAACATTTTTGAAGCCCGGGGTCCGGGCCCACCTGGCCGGTATCGGCGGGGTGAGCATGTGTCCCCTGGCAGAGGTGCTGCTGGGCATGGGCCTGATCGTTCAGGGCTCCGACATGACGGAAAGCGATACCGTCTGCCAGCTGCGGGCCCAGGGCATCGACGTGGCCATCGGCCACTCGGCGGAGAACCTGAAGGACTGCGACCTGGTGATCCGCACCGCCGCCATCCACGACGAAAACCCCGAGATCGCCGGGGCCATCGCCCGGGGCATCCCCGTGTATGAGCGGGCCCAGGCCTGGGGCGCCATCATGCAGCACTATGAAAATGCCGTGTGCTTCTCCGGCACCCACGGCAAAACCACCACCACCTCCATGGCCACCCATATCTTCATGGCGGCCCAGGCGGACCCCACCGTGATGATCGGCGGCACCCTGCCCATGCTCCATGCGGGCTATCGGGTAGGGAAGGGGGACACCATCATTCTGGAGTCCTGCGAATACTGCAACTCGTTTCTGAACTTCTTCCCCACGGTGGCGGTGATCCTCAACGTGGGCGAGGATCATCTGGACTTTTTCAAGGACCTGAAGGACATTGAGCACTCCTTCCATGCCTTTGCCGACCTGGTGCCCCAGCGGGGCTATGTCATCTCCAACGCCGACGACCAGGGAGCCCGGGAGGCCGTGGCGGGGTTGAGTCATCCGGTGTTCACCTTCTCTCTGGCGGACCGGACGGCGGACTGCTATGCCCGGGATGTGGCGTTCTTCGACGGCTGCGCCAGCTTCGACGTGATGATCCACGGCCAGCTGTACGCCCATGTGGACCTGCACATCCCCGGCAAGCACAACATTCTCAACGCGCTGGCCGCCGCCTCCTCAGCCTATGTGCTGGGTATCCCCGGCCAGGCCGTCACCCGGGGCCTGGAGGACTTCCACGGCGCCGGCCGCCGGTTTGAGCACAAGGGCAGCTATCACGGCGCTGCGGTGTACGACGACTACGCCCATCACCCGGCAGAGCTTCACGCCCTGCTGACCACCGCCCGGTCCATGGGCTATGAGCGGGTGATCTGCGCCTTCCAGCCCCACACCTACACCCGCACCAAGGCCCTGTTCGACGATTTCGTCCGGGAGCTCCAGCTGCCGGATATCACGGTGCTGGCAGAGATCTATGCCGCCCGGGAGCAGAACGTTCTGGGCATTTCCTCCCGGGATCTGGCGGAGAAGATCCCCGGGTCCATCTATTGCTCCACCCTGGACAAGGTGACGGACACCCTGGCGGGCCTGGCCCGGCCCGGGGACCTGATCCTCACCGTGGGCGCGGGGGATATTTTCCGGGCCGGGGAAAAGCTGCTGGAGCGGGCATAACGCTTCGTGCTGCCCCGCAGCGGCGGGAAAATGGCGCATGTCCCGTTTTTGCGGTGTTTTTTCTACAGCAAAAGTCCCCCGCCGGACGGCGGGGGACAAGAAGCTTCCAGATGACGTTGGCCATGAGGGCACAGGGGCGGACGACGCTGTCAGGCGAGGCGGCTTTACGGCTGGGGAACCTGCTCGGCCGCCAGGACCTCCTGGGTGTCGGCCCCGCACAGGCGGATGAGCTTCTCCGCCAGGATCTTGGAAAAGCCCGCGATCAGGGCGCTTTCGATGACCAGGCGGGACACGGCGGCCTCGCCGGGCTGGTCCGGCGTGCGGATATCCTCCGCCGCGTCCTGGACCTGTTGGTTGAAAAACAGGGCAATGTGGCGGAATTTCTCGGAATACTCCTGATAGGTGGCACGGACCTCCTCCTCGGGGATGTCCGCGGGGATGATCTTCTGCACGTCGCTGATGCTGATGCTCTGCTTCATGGTCAGGATCATGATGAGATAGGCAATGTGGACCCGGAAGTATTTCCGCTTTACCGGGGCGGGCATGATCTTCAGCCGCACATAGTTGTTGATGGTGGAGGAGGTGACGAAGCTCTCCTTGCCGCCGGGCATGGCCGGGATGAAGTTCAGATACTGCGCCAGCAGCACCACCACCTGGTCCATGTACAGCCCCAGATCAGGAATGGAATCCCACTCCGGCAGGTGATAGTCGGTGATGAACCGGTCCCATCTGTCCAGCTTGTGGGCGATCAATTCTTTGTCATATTGCATACGGCATGCCTCCGGAAGGACGTTTTCTTATATAATATCAGAATATCTGTTCAGTTGCAAGAAAAAATCGGCAATTAATAGGTTGACTTGCCTGAACTAATATGCTATATTAGAAAAAACGGGGATGGAGGCCATTGCCATGCCGGATAAGATTTATATTTACGGAGATTCTCTGCTGAAGGCCACGGTGCCGGACGTGGATTTCCACTATCATTTTCACATCAACGAGGTGATGCAGCGCTACCAGACCAAGCTGGTGGAGGTGGTGAACCGCTCGAAAATGGGAGCCACCATCCGCAAGGGGCTGAGCCTGGTGCGGCATGACCTGGACCGGGGCCTGGAGGCCCGGTACGCCCTGGTGTCCTACGGCGGCAACGACAGCGACTATGACTGGGCCGCCATTGACGCCGACCCCGGCGCCGACCACCGGCCCAACACGGAGCTGCCGGTGTTTGCCGACACCCTGCACGAGACCCTGGACGCCCTGCGCCAGGGCGGCGTGCAGCCGGTGATGATGACCCTGCCTCCCATCGACGGGGAGCGGTATCTGTCCTTCCTGTGCCGGGACAACCTGCGGCGGGACCGTATCCTCTCCTGGCTGGGGGAGCCCCAGATGATCTATCGCCACCAGGAGCTGTACGCCGACACGGCGGCGGAGATCGCCCTGCGGGAGAATATTCCCCTGATCCCGGTGCGGCAGACCTTCCTGTGCAACCATCGCCTGTCGCAGCTTATTGCCGCCGACGGCATTCACCTGACCATGCCGGGGTATGAGCGGCTGTTCGACACTCTGGCTGATTGGGTAAAGAAGAATATATAAGCATCTTAGGCAAAAATCTTGAAAGGAACTGTTTTATTATGATCCAGATCTTTGTGGATTCCGGAGCCAACCTGTCTGCGGAGCTGCGGGAGCAATACAACATCCACCTGCTGCCTATGGCGCTGACCATCAATGACCAGCCCGCGCCGGAGGGGCTGGACGGCCACGAGTATTACGAGGCCCTGCGCTCCGGGGCCGACGTGCGCACGTCCATGGTGAACCCCGACGATGCAAAAAAAGCCTTCGAGACCTATGTGTCCCAGGGGGACGACGTGGTGTATTTCAGCATTTCCGCCGGCATCAGCGGCAGCTGGTGGTCGGCAAAGCTGGCGGGGGACGAGCTGATGGAGGAATATCCCGGCCGCCGGGTCTGCCCCATCGACAGCATGGGCGCGTCCCTGGGCGCGGGCATCCCGGCCCTGAAGGCGTCCTCCCTGGTGCGCCAGGGCATGGAGCTGGATGAGCTGGTGGAGAAAATGACGGTATACTGCCAGAATTACTGCCAGTATTTCGCCGTGGACGATCTGAAGTATCTGCGCAAGGGCGGCCGCATCTCCGGCGCGTCGGCGCTGGTGGGCTCACTGCTGCAGATCAAGCCCATCCTCCGGGGCAACGAGGAGGGCAAGATCGTCCTGTTCGACAAGACCCGGGGCAAGCTGCGGGCCATCGAGCGGCTGGTGTCCATCTATAAGGAGCGGGCCATCGACCTGGACGACCTGATCGGTATCTCTCACGGGGACTGTCCCGGCGAGGCCCTGCGGCTGGAGACGAAGCTGCGGGAGGCGGGCCATCGGGGGCCCATCCTGCTGGTGCCCCACGAGCCAGTCACCGGCGCCCATGTGGGCCCCGGCATGCTGTCGCTGTATTTCCACGCTGTGGGAAAATAAGAAAACCAA
>FR884143.1:13312-26278 GCA_000435975.1 Oscillibacter sp. CAG:241
AAAAAAACCCGCCGGGCCTTGGGCTCGGCGGTTTTTTTGCATATCCGGGGCGACTGCGCGGCAGACTATGGGCAAGAGGTGATTTTATGACGTCCAAACGCCTGGGCCGCCAGACGGTGCGGCTGGCGCAGCCCCCCAGCGTGGTGTCCTACGCCAACATCGGCGGCAAGTTCGAGGGAAACGGTCCCCTGGCGGAGCACTTTGACCAGCTGTGCCCGGACTCCTTTTTCGGAAAGGACACCTGGGAGCAGGCGGAGTCCGCCATGCAGCAGCGGGTGCTGGAGCGGGCCCTGGAAAAGGGCGGGCTGATGCCCAAGGATCTGGATTACGTCCTGGCCGGGGATCTGCTGAACCAGTGCATCGGCACCGCCTTTGGCCTGCGGGGCTTCGACATCCCGTTTTTTGGCCTGTACGGGGCCTGCTCCACCATGGGGGAGAGTCTGGCCCTGGGCAGCCTGCTGATCTCCGGCGGCCACGCCCGGATGACGGCCTGCATGACCAGCTCCCATTTCTGCACCGCCGAGCGGCAGTACCGCATGCCGGTGCCCTACGGCAGCCAGCGGACCCCCACGGCCCAGTGGACCGCCACCGCCTCCGGCTGCTGCATCCTGGCGGACCAGGGGGACGGCCCGTATATCACCCACGTTACCTGCGGGAGGATCGTGGACAAGGGTATCACCGACGTGAACAACATGGGGGCCGCCATGGCCCCCGCCGCCTGCGACACCCTGTCCGCCCTGTTCCGGGAGACGAAAACCGGCCCCGGGGACTATGACCTGATCGTCACCGGCGACCTGGGGGTCCTGGGCCATGCCATCGTCACGGACCTGCTGAGCCGGGAGGGCGTGGACCTGTCCCGGAACTATCAGGACTGCGGCATGCTGCTGTACGACCTGGATAAGCAGGACATGCACGCCGGGGCCTCCGGGTGCGGCTGCTCGGCAGCGGTGCTGAACGGGTATCTGCTGGGCGGTATGCAGCAGGGCAGGTGGCAGCGGGTAGTGTTTGCCCCCACCGGAGCTCTGCTGAGCCCTACCTCCTCCTTTCAGGGGGAGAGCATTCCCGGCATCTGCCACGCGGTGGTATTTTCCGCCCAGAAGGAGGGATGAGCCATGGAATACCTCAACGCATTTCTCTGCGGCGGGGTGCTGTGCGCCGTGGGACAGGTCCTTATTGACCGCACCCGGCTGACCCCTGCCCGGATCCTTACGGGCTATGTGGTGGCCGGGGTGCTTCTTCAGGCGGTGGGAGTCTATCAGCTCCTGGTGAACTGGGGCGGGGCCGGGGCCACGGTGCCCCTGACGGGCTTCGGCTACTGCCTGGCCAAGGGTGTGCGGAAGGCTGTGGCGGAGCAGGGGCTGCTGGGGGCCCTTACCGGCGGCCTGACGGCCGCTGCCGGGGGCATTGCCGCCGCCGTGGTGTTCGGCGTTCTGGCGGCGCTGCTGTTCCGCCCCGGGGACAAGCGGTGAAACCGGCGGATATGGACAGGAAAAAGCAGGAGCGCCGGAGCGCTCCTGCTTTTTATGTACCGATACGTTGATCTGACGATCAGATGATGTTCAGGGTGACGTTGTCGGTGGACTTCAGGTTGTTGTAATCGCTGTCGATGGTGATCTTGCCGGCAACGATATCCTTCAGCATGGTGTTGTACTCGTCAACAGTCCACTTGGTCAGGGACCAGGTAGCGGTGGGCAGACCCACAGCGTTCTCGTTGGCGCCCAGGGAGGTGCCCACGCCGCCGATGGAGGCGAACTCGTTGCTGTAGAACTTGCCCAGAGCCCACTGCACGGAGTCGGCCAGGCCCTTCATAGCGGAGGTGATAACGGTGTCGGACTCGGTGGACTGGTCAACGTCCACGCCCACGACCTTACCGTCGGCGGCGCCGGCAGCAGCGGCCACGGAGGCGAACATGGAGCCGCCGCAGGCGAACACGACCTCAGTGCCGGCCTCGTACCAGCCGGAAACCATGGTCTGCAGCTCGGGGGAAGCGGAGAAGCTGGCGCCATACTGCCAGGAATAGTTCATATCGACCTTCACGCCCAGCTCCTTGGCAGCGGCGTCAGCGCCCTGCACGAAGCCATAGGCGTAACGGCGTCAGCGCCCTGCACGAAGCCATAGCCGTAACGGCAGCAGGCGGGGTTGGTGCCGCCGCCACCGCCGGTGAAGCCCAGCTTGGTGAAGCCTTCCTTGACGACAGCGTAACCGGCCAGATAGCCGCACTGCTCTTCCTTGAAGGCGATACCGGCAACGTTCTTCAGAACGGGGGAGCCGTCAACGCCGGCTTCCTCGGTGATGGGATAACCATCAACGAACACGAAGGAGACATTGGGGAATTCCTTGGCGGCCATGCGCAGAGCGCCTTCCTGCATGAAGCCGGCGCAGACAACCACCTTGGCGCCGTTCTCCACGGCGGCCTTCATGGCCTCGTAGCGGTCGTCATCGGTGGCCTGGTCCTTGTTGGCGGGCTGATAATACTTGTAGGACAGCTTGTTGTTGGCAGCGTACAGCTTCACGCCGTCAAAGGTGCCCTGGTTAAAGGACTTATCCTTCAGCTGGCCCACGTCGGTGATGAAAGCGATCTCGTACTTACCGTCCTCGGAGGTCATCTCGTCGTTGATCTTGTCGGGGTCGGTGATGGTCTCGGTCTGACCAGGATTGTCGGTGTTACCCTGGTTGGGGTCTTTGGCGGGCTGCTTGGAGCAAGCCACCATAGACAGAACCATGGCCAGAGCAAGGATCATTGCCAGAAACTTTTTCATGGTGAATCTACCTTCCTTTTTATTTTTGGGCACAAAGTACCCCTATGGGCACATTATAGCAGAGCAGGCCAAAAAGTGCAACCTTTTTGTGCTGATTTCTGTCTTTTGCGGGACTTAATCCTGCCGGGCCATCTTCACGGCGGCCTCCAGGCCGATCTTCATCATGTTGGTGAAGGTGGACTGGCGCTCCTCGGGAGTCAGCTCGGTGCCCAGCACCAGGTTGTCGCTGATGGAGCAGATGGCCAGGGCCCGCTTGCCCAGATAGGCGGCGGTGCAGTACAGGGCGGCGGCCTCCATCTCCACGGCCATGACGCCCATCTTCCTCATCCGGTCGTTGCGGCCGGCGGCGTCATAGAACGTGTCGGAGGAGTACAGATTGCCCACGGGCATCTTCACGCCCAGCTCCCGGGCGGACTCCACGGCGGCCATCAGCAGGTCGAAGTCGGCGATGGGGGCATAGTGGACGCCCAGCTCATACTGGTCGGCAAAGCTGGAGTTGGTGCAGGCGCCCTGACCGGCCACCACACTGCCCAGCTCCAGGTCCGCCCGCATGGCCCCGGCGGAGCCCACGCGGATGATGTTCTCCACGCCGTACTGGGTGTACAGCTCGTGGGAGTAAATGCCGATGGAGGGTATTCCCATGCCGGAGGCCATCACGGACACGGGCACACCCTTATAGGTGCCGGTGTAGCCCTGGACGCCCCGGACGTTGTTCACCAGCACGGGGTTTTCCAGGAAGGTTTCGGCAATGAACTGAGAGCGCAGGGGATCGCCGGGCATCAGGACGGTTTTGGCGAATGCGCCGGGGGCGGCGCTGTTGTGGGGGGTAGACATGACTTGATTTCCTCCTTATATTGCGTTTATTCCTGCTCCATGGCCTTCACGGCCTTGACGATGCGGCTGGTGCCCAGGCGGTCGGCCCCCAGGGCCACGAAGTCCCGGGCGTCGTCCAGATTGGCGATGCCGCCGGCGGCCTTGATCTTCACATGGGGGGCCACATGGGCCTTGAACAGAGCCACGTCCTCCCGGGTGGCTCCGCCGCCGCCGAAGCCGGTGGAGGTCTTGATATACTCCGCGCCGGACTGGGACACCACGCGGCACATCTCGATCTTCTCGGCATCGGTGAGCATGCAGGTCTCAATGATGACCTTCAGGAGCCTTCCCTGGCAGTGGGCCTTTACGGCGCGGATCTCGTCCAGCACCCGATCGTACAGGCCGTCCTTTACCCAGCCGATGTTGATGACCATGTCGATCTCGGACGCGCCGTTGTTCACGGCGTCGGTGGCCTCAAAGCACTTGGCGGCGGTGGTGTCGTAGCCGTTGGGGAAGCCGATGACGGTGCAGACGGCGATCTGGCCCGCCACATACTCCGCCGCCTGCTTCACATAGGAGGCGGGGATGCACACGCTGGCGCAGCCGTACCGGATGCCGTCGTCGCAGATGGCCTTGATTTCGTTCCAGGTGGCACTCTGGGCCAGCAGGGTATGATCCACCCGGGACAGGATGGATTTGAGCTCGTTGTTCATGATAAAAATCTCCTTTCGGATGCTTGGGGGCGTAAATTTTGTGACAGACTCCATTGTAGCAGAAAAAATGTCTTTTGTAAACCTACAGACACCGTTTCCGGGGTATGGCACCATGCCTGCGAAATGCAGAGCTGCCGCCGGGCAGGAGCGAAAACTCTCTTGACAAGCTGAAGGACCGGGCTGACGCCCGGTCCTTTTGGACTGCCGTTATTGCCGGACCTCCTCGGGGGGCGGCTCCACCGGGAGCTCCACCCGTCCGCCGTCGCCGGGGTCGGTGATGATGTCGCCGATGCCCGGGGCGGGGTTGATTTTGATGGGGTCCGTGGGGTTGTCAACGGTGCCGGTACCGCTGCTGCCGGACACCAGCGTGACGGCGGTGGCTTCCAGAATGGACGCGCCCTCCTGGGGACGGTAGGTGATGGTGACCCGGTCACCGGTGTTCAGCGTTACCACCTGGGGCGCGTCGGCGGCGGAGATGACGTAGTACACCGACTCGCCCTGAAGCCGCAGGTAATACCGGCTGGGGGGGGCCGGGCCGGCGGGGGGGGGGGGGGGGGGGGGGCCCCCCGCCCCCGCCGGTGAAGCCCACGCCGGCGGCCTCCTGGGTGTCGGCGGGGATGTTAGCGTCGGAGTCGTCGATGAGGTTATACCGGGCCAGCATCTGGCGGTAGTTGCTCTCGCACTCTGCCACGTCGCCGCCGGTGGCCCCGGTGCCGCCGGTGGCCACGATCTGATACTGGCTGACGTTGACCATGGCGTACATTTTCACCAGGCCCGCCGCATCCTTCAGGGCCATGAAATACGTGGGCTGGTCCGCAATGTTCAGCAGCAGGGGGAAGGTGGCGGCGTATTTCATCTGCTGCACCTGGCCCTGGGCGGACTCCATGGCGGAGTACTCCTCGGCTCCGGCCACGGTGTAAAACCGGGTCTCCTTGGTGCGCTGGTTGGACAGGATGAAGCCGATGTTGGACTCGTCGGACACCACGGAGGTGATGCCGGTGTACATATACACATCGTCGCCGATGGCCAGATAGTTATAGCCGTCGGTGGTGACGGTCACATCCCGCTGGCCGAACAGGGAGTTGATGAAGCCGTTGACATAGGTGCCGTGATAGTCGTACTGCTGGATGATCAGCTCCGCCGGGTACACATGGTCGATCCAGGAGGGAACATCCGCCGCGTCGTAATAGGTGCACTCACCGGTGACGGCATTGACCAGCACGGCTCCGGCAATGTCCGTGCCGCCGAACAGGCCGATGGTCTTCCTGATCCGGGGGCACACCCAGAAGGGGTTGCCGTCCTCGTCGATCTCAAAGGCCGGGGCGTCGAACAGATAGGTGGGGTAGTGGAACCGCAGATAGCGGTTCAGATTCCGGCCGAAGTGCTCGGCCGTGGTGTAGCGGATGCCCTGATCCAGGCGCACCACGTCCACATTCTGGGTCACCATGTCGATGACCAGATACGCCGGCAGGCCCTGGGAGCGGTTGTTCAGCCACTTGATCCAGTCGCCGTAGCGCAGGGGCGTCACCCGCACCGGGCGGCCCTTGTAGTTGATCTGGGTATAGTCCCCGGCCACCTCGAACTGGGACACCATGTCCGCCAGCTCGCCCAGCTTGCGGTTGCCCAGCTTCTCGGCGGAGTCCTTGTCCAGCATGGGAATCTGGTCATAGCTGATCTCCTCCACCTCGGCGGCAAAGTCGCCGTTGTCCACGGTCAGCAGGTCCCGGTAGGAGCCGGCCCGGAACACCTCCCAGCCGACGGCCGTGCCCACAATGGCCGTGACTGCCAGCGCCGCCGCCAGCACAAAGGGCACGGTGCACTGCTTTTTCACGAAGCCGAAGTAGCCCTTGGCTCCGCTGCCCTGAAAGCCGGAGGTCAGAATGGCGCAGCCGCAGTATACCGCGCACAGCAGCAGCACGAACACATAGAATTCGCCGGAATGCAGGTTCAGCGGCGGCAGCACGATATAGAAATAAACGGCGCCGAAGATCAGCGTCACCGCCAGGTTCAGCAGCGTCCGGCCCAGAGGCGTGCCGATGGGCTTGCGCTGCTTTTTCGGGCGGTGGGGCACCGGTCCGCCGCCCTGGAAGGGATCGTGGTTCCAGCTATGGTTCATAAAAGCGCTCCTTTCTTGCGGAAGGGGGTGGATACTCCTTTTCATCTTCCAGTATAGCTTTCCCGGCCCGCCCCGTCAACCGATGCGGAAAAAGTTTACATTTGGGACTTGACAAAATTGTATTATTGTATTATTGTATTACTTGCATAGTTCAATCATACAAGGAGGCGCGGCCATGGAGTGGTATTTTCGCAATGACCAACCCATCTATACCCAGCTGACCCAGCAGATCACCCTGGCCATTCTGTCGGGCTCCATTCCCAGCGGCGGGCGGCTGCCCACCGTGCGGGAGCTGGCGGCGGAGGCGGGGGTGAACCCCAACACGGTGCAGCGGGCCCTGGCGGAGCTGGAGGGCACCGGCCTGCTGCATACCCAGCGCACGGCGGGGCGCTTTGTCACGGAGGATCTGTCCGTGATCCAGAGCGCCAAGGAGAAACTGGCCCGGGGCCGGACAAGGGAGTATCTCTCGTCCATGGCGCAGCTGGGCTACAGCCGGCAGCAGGTGAAAGCGCTGCTGGACACATGGGAGGAGGAATAACATGGCAATTCTGGAATGCCGGGAGCTGACCAAATATTTTGACAGCTCCCGGGCCCTGGACCACGTCAGCCTGACGGTGGAGCCCGGGCGCATCGTGGGCCTGCTGGGTCCCAACGGCAGCGGCAAGACCACCCTCATCAAGCTGGCCAACGGCCTGCTGGTGCCCAGCAGCGGCGCCGTCACCATCGACGGGCACACCCCGGGGCCGGAGACCAAGGGCCTGATCTCGTACCTGCCGGAGCGGACGTATCTGTCCGGCTGGATGAACGTGGTGCAGCTGCTGGACTTCTTCGGCGACTTTTATCCCGATTTTGACCGGGACGCCGCCGAGCACATGCTCTCGGCCCTGGACGTCAGCCCCAGGCTGCGCATCAAGCAGATGAGCAAGGGCACCCGGGAAAAGGTGCAGCTGATCCTGGTCATGAGCCGGAGGGCCCGGCTGTATCTGCTGGATGAGCCCATCGGCGGTGTGGACCCCGCTACCCGGGACTATATCATCCACACCATCCTCACCAACTACAATGAGAACGCGTCTCTTGTGATCTCCACCCACCTGATCGCCGACGTGGAGAACGTGCTGGACGACGTGATCTTCATCAACAAGGGCCGCGTCCTTCTGCAGCAGTCGGTGGACCAGATCCGCCAGGAAAAGGGCTGCAGCGTGGACGAGCTGTTCCGGGAGGTGTTCCGCTATGCTGAGTAAGCTGCTGAAATACGAGTTCCGGGCCACCGGGCGCATCATGCTGCCGGTATACGCCCTGCTGCTGGTGACGGCAGGCGGCACCAGCGTCACCGGCTCCCTGATGGGCCGCTATCCCGAGAGCACGGTTCTGTCCATTTTCCGGACGCTGTTTATGACGCTGTTCGCCTTCACCACCTTCGGCGTGCTGCTGCTGACCCTGGTGCTGATGGTGTACCGGTTCTATAAGAACCTGATGACCGACGAGGGCTATCTGATGTTCACCCTGCCGGTGAGCCGCAGCCAGCTGATCTGGTCCAAGCTCATCGTGTCCATGGCATGGGGCATCCTGTCGGCGGTGCTGGCGGCGCTGATGTGGACCATGGTGCTGTCCGTGACGGGCGGCGAGAACCTGTTCGCCGGCATATTCCGGGGGCTGCGGTCCCTGATGGAGTCCCTGAGCGGCAACGCCACCGGATGCATCGTGGGCCTGGTGGTGCTGCTTCTGGCCGCCGAGCTGGCGTCGTATCTGCGGTTCTATGCCGCCATCTCCCTGGGCCACAGCTTCTCCAACCACAAGGTCCTGCTGTCGGTGGTGTTCTACATCGGCTTCGGCATCGCCGTGCAGACCATTCTGTCCGTGGTCACCGCCGCAGGCATACGCATTGATGTGGACCCCGACTTCTGGGCGGACCCGCCTGCGGCTGTGCTCCTGTCCTATGTGATCTGGGGTACCGCGGCGTGGAGCGTCCTGGAATGCGCGGCGTACTACATTCTCACACTTCTGACGCTGAAAAAGCGCCTGAATCTGCAATAACCCTGTTCCCACCCGCCCCCGGGCCTGTCAAAACGACAGGTCCGGGGGCGTTTTTTTTGTGGGGTCCCACAAGGTTTTCCCATCCCCGGAAATCACCGTTGACAAACGGGAACGGGACTGCCATAATAAAACTGTTCATTAAGTTATTCGGTGAAAACCCGTTCCGGAGAGGAGCCCGCCTATGAAGGTATTGATCATCAACCCCGGCGCTACCAGCACCAAGATCGCCGTTTTCGACGAGGAGGAGCAGCTGTTCAAAAAGAGCATCGACCACTCTGCCCAGGAGCTGGACCGGTTCGACCGGGTCATTGACCAGGCGGACTTCCGCCAGAAGGCCATTCTGGACGCCGTGACAGAGGGCGGCTTTCGGCTGACGGACTTTGCCGCCGTGTGCGGCCGGGGCGGCCTGTACCGGCCCATCCCCTCCGGCACCTACGCCGTCAACGACCGGGTCATGCACGACGTGGAGGCCGCGCCCTACGGCGAGCACCCCTCCAACCTGGGGGCGTATCTGGCCCGGCGCATCGGCGACATGGTGGGCATCCCCGCCTTTTTCGTGGATCCGGTGTGCGTGGACGAGATGACGGACGTGGCCCACTACACGGGCTTTGCCGATTTCCGCCGCCTGAGCCAGTTCCACGCCCTGAACCAGAAGTCCATCGGCCGGAAGGCTGCGGCGGCGCTGGGCAGACCCTATGAGCAGGTCAACCTTATCGTCTGTCATCTGGGCGGCGGCGTGTCCGTGGCGGCCCACCACCACGGACGGGTGGTGGACGTGTTCAACGTCAAGGACGAGGGCTCCATGGGCATGGACCGGGCCGGCGGCCTTCCGGTGAACCAGCTGATCGATTACTGCTATTCCGGCAAAAGCAAGGACCAGGTCAAAAAGACCCTGGGCCGCCGGGCGGGGATGTTCTCCTATCTGGGCACCACGGATTTCCGGGTCATCTGCGCCAAGGTCACGGAGGGCGACCCCCAATTCGTGGAGGCATACCAGGCCCTGGTATATCAGCTGGCCAAGGACATCGGCGCCATGGCGGCGGTGCTGCGCTTCCACGTGGACGCCATCGCCTATACCGGCGGCATGGCCTATGAGCAGTTCTTCTGCGACGACATCACCGCCTATGTGGGGGGGCTTGCCCCGGTGCTGCGCTTCCCCGGCGAGGAGGAGATGCGCTCCCTGGCGGAGGGCGCCCTGCGGGTGCTCCACGGCCAGGCCCAGCCTCTGGCATACTGAGCATTTTTCCGTCCACCGGCGGCGGCCCGTCACATTTGGGAAGGGGGACGGGCCGCCCCGGCGGGTTTCCACATCATAACCACCCCACTGCGTATAGAAAGGAAGGAGATCACCATGAAGCACCTGATGTCCGGCAACGAGGCCACCGCCCGGGGCGTCTATGAGGCCGGGATCAAAATCTGTTCCGCCTACCCCGGCACCCCCAGCACCGAGATTCTGGAGAATCTGCCCCAGTATAAGGACGATGTGTACTGCGAGTGGGCCCCCAACGAGAAGGTAGCCACCGAAGTGGCCTACGGCGCGTCCATCGCCGGTTCCCGTTCCTTCTGCACCATGAAAATGGTGGGTCTGAACGTGGCGGCGGACCCCCTGTTCACCGCCGGCTACATGGGCGTGGGCGGCGCGTTCATCGTGGTCACCGCCGACGATCCCAGCTGCCATTCCTCTCAGAATGAGCAGGACAACCGCCACTATGCCCGGGCTGCCAAGATCGCCATGGTGGAGCCCAGCGATGCCCAGGAGTGCAAGGACTTTGTGGCCCTGGCCTGCGAGGTGTCCGAGCTGTTCGACACGCCGGTGCTGTACCGCACCACCACCCGGGTCTGCCACTCCAAGGGCCTGGTGGAATTTGGCCAGCGCACGGAGCACACCCATGCGCCCTATGCCCGCAACGTCCGCAAGTTCGTCTGCACCCCGGCTCACGCCTATGCCAACCACCCTCTGGTGGAGGAGCGGCTGGAGAAGCTGCGGGAATACGGCTGCACCCGGGCTCTGGAAAACGGCCTGAACAAGCTGGAGATGGGCGACGGCAGGGTGGGCGTCATCACCGCCTCCATCGCCTATGAATACGCCAAGGAGGTGTTCCCGGAGGGGACGTCCTTCCTGAAGCTGGGCCTGACCTTCCCCCTGCCTATGGACCTGATCCGGGACTTTGCCTCCAAGGTGGAGAAGCTCTACGTCATCGAGGAGCTGGAGCCCTTTATGGAGGACCAGATCAAGGCCGCCGGCATCCCCTGCGTGGGCAAGGAGCTGACGGGCCTTCTGTACGAGCTGAACACCCAGCTGCTGCGCCAGCGGGTGCTGGGCCAGAAGGCGGATTACCGCACCGTGGACGTGGCCCCGGCCAACCGGCCCCCGGCCCTCTGTCCCGGCTGCCCCCACCGGGGATTCTTCTATACCCTGTCCAAGAACAAGAACTATGTGGTCACCGGCGACATCGGCTGCTATACCCTGGGCTGCGCCGCCCCGCTGAACTGCATGGACTCCGTGGTGTGCATGGGCGCGGGCTTCTCCGCCGGCATGGGCATCGCCAAGAGCTTTGAAAAAGAGGGCGTCACCGGCAAGGTGGTGTTCGGCGTGGTGGGCGATTCCACCTTCTTCCACAGCGGCATGACCGGCGCGGCGGAGATCGTGTACAACAAGGGGCGCATGATCCCCTGCGTGCTGGATAACCGCATCACCGGCATGACCGGCCACCAGGACAACCCCGGCACCGGCTATACCCTCCAGGGGGACCCCACCGCACTTCTCAGCGTGGAAAAAATCCTTACGGCCCTGGGCTTTGCCCCGGTGCTGACGGTGGATCCCCAGGACCTGAAGGCCATGAAGGCCGCCGTGGACCAGGCCGTGGCCGCCCTGGACGCCGGGCAGCAGCCCGCCATCGTTACCCGCCGTCCCTGCCTGCTGATCAAGCGGGATAAGTTCCGGAAGGGCATGTGCCGCGTCAATGCCGACAAGTGCCGCAGCTGCCGCAGCTGCCTGAAGGTGGGCTGCCCGGCTATCTCCCTGGAAAACGGCAAGGCCGTCATTGACCGCACCCAGTGCGTGGGCTGCACCGTGTGCGCCCAGGTCTGCCCCTTCGACGCCATCGAAAAGGAGGAAAAGTAACATGTCCAACGTGAAAAGTGCGCTGCTGGTGGGCGTGGGCGGTCAGGGCGCCATCCTGATCTCCAAGATCATGTCCAACGGCTTCATGCAGGCCGGGTTCGACGTGAAGCAGAGCGAGGTACACGGCATGGCCCAGCGTGGCGGCTCCGTGTCCACCCAGGTCCGCTGGGGCGACAAGGTCTACGGCCCCGTGTTCGGCAAGGGTGAGGCGGACATTATGGTGGCCCTGGAGCGGATGGAGGCCGTTCGCTACGCCGAGTTCCTGAAGCCCGACGGCGTGGCCGTCATCAATGACTATGCCATCAAATCCACCACCATTGCCTCCGGGGCCGAGACGTATCCGGACGGCTGCATCGAGGCCATGGAAAAGGTGTTCCGTACCATCGCCGTCCCCGCCAGCGAGATCGCCCTGGACCTGGGCAACGCCAGGTGCATGAACGTGGTGCTGTTCGGCGCCATGTGCGACAGCCTGGGCTGTCCCCAGATCGACTGGGAGCAGGTGGTGGCCGACACCGTGCCGGAAAAGGTGCGGGAGCTGAACATCCGGGCCTTCCGGGCCGGCCGCGAGGCCGCCCAGAGGTGCCGCTGATCCCCGGAAACAGACAAAAAAATCCCCGGTGCCAGGCACCGGGGATTTTTTCAGACTGATGTAATTAGTCAGCAGGATTGATAGCGCCGTTGGGGCAGGTATCACTGCAGGTACCGCAGTCCAGGCAAGCGTTGGCATCGATCACATAACGATCGTCACCCTGGGAAATAGCACCCACGGGACAGACGTCAGCGCAAGCGCCGCAGCTGACACAAGCAGAGCCGATCTGATAAGCCATAGTAGCACCTCCATTCAGATTATGGCATTATTGTATCATGAAAATCCGAAAATGCAACCCCCTGTCCGGATGAAATATCTGTAAACTTTCATTTTTCGTGGCGGTTCACAGTCCCGGGGGCCGGGATGGCCTTGCGTCCTGTGAAAAAGTATATTACAATAGGAGAAAACACCGGGGAGGGGAGCGTCATGGAGCATTGGGACCGGCTTTGGCCCGGCGGGTATACATTCGCATATGCCGACGGACTGTTCCGCCCCTCCACGGATACGTTTCTGCTGGGGGGCTTTCCCCGGCTGCGGCGGGGGATGACCGTGTGCGACCTGGGAGCCGGCACGGGGCTGCTGGGCCTGCTGCTGCTGGCCCGGGAGCCGGAGCTGACCGTCACCGGGGTGGAGCTCCAGCCCGCCGCCTGCGGGCTTTTCCGCCGGACGGCGGCGGAAAACGGCCTGGAGGACCGGCTGCGGTGCCTGGAGGGGGACCTGCGGGACCCGGGGCTGCTGCCGCCGGGACGGTTCCGGCTGGCGGTGTCCAACCCACCGTATTTCCCGCCGGAGGCCGGAGCCGTGGCCCCGGACGCCGC
>FR884144.1:0-53259 GCA_000435975.1 Oscillibacter sp. CAG:241
TGTTCAGGACATATTTATCCTCCAGCAGCTGCCGCGTCCGCGAATCCAGCTGCGGCCAGACCCGCCAAAGCACATCGGCATCGTCCCCTGCCGCCTTCAGGCGGCTTCTTCTGTTCATCTCAGGTTACACCTCCAGACGGACGTACTCGTCCATATGCCGGGTGTAGTAAGCGCTCATATTCTCGCTCAGGCGCTTGCTCATCTTCTCCAGAGCCTCCGGAGGAACCTTGTCGATCCGCTTGGTCTCGCCGGTCTCCCGGTCGATCAGGTAAAATACACACGTCAGCGGCTGCCGCGTCTCTCCTGCCATGAGATACACCTCCCATCCAGCTTATGCGCCGGGTGGGATGTCCTATCTCGTTCGCAGCGTTCCGCTGCATACACGGGGGCAGCATTTTCCGCGCACCGGGACTCACCCGGATTCAAGGTGTCGCCGCCTTTTCGACTGCATGATCGCTGTTTTTGTGTTACTGTTAGCCACACCCGTACCCGATTCGGACACAGTGAAAGGAGAAACGCCATGCCCACCAGTGATCTGAAAATTGCCGCCGCCTATATCCGGGTATCCACCGACGACCAGGAGGAGTACTCCCCGGACAGCCAGGTCCGGCTCATCCGGGAGTATGCCAGGAAGAACGGATACCTGCTGCCGGAGGAATATGTGTTCCAGGATGACGGCATTTCCGCCGCCACCGCCCGGAAGCGCCCGGCCTTCAACCGCATGATCGCCCTGGCCAAGGAGAAAGAAAGGCCCTTCGACGCGATCCTGGTGCTGATGTTCAGCCGCTTTGCCCGCAATCGAGAGGAGAGCGTGCTGTACAAGGGTCTGCTGCGCAAACAGGGCATTTCCGTGATCTCCGTCAAGGAGCCCGCCGTGGACGGCCCCTTCGGCACGCTGATCGAAAGCATCATCGAGTGGTTTGACGAATATTACCTTATCAACCTGTCCGCCGAGGTCAAGCGCGGCATGAGCGAAAAGTTTCTCCGGGGCGAAGCCATGGGCACAGCGCCCTTCGGTTACCGCATCGACAGTGCCAACAAGACCTTCACGGTGGATCCGGAACGGGCGGAGATCGTGTGCGATGTGTTCCGCTCCTACGCCGATGGCGCCGGGCTCCGGGACATCGCCGTGCAGCTGGGCGATGCCGGGATCACTACGCGGCGCGGCAACCGGCCGGACAACCGATTTGTGGAGTATATGCTCCGCAACCCCGTATACATCGGGAAGATCCGTTGGACGCCCGGACACAAAACCCGGTATTCCCGCGTACATATAGCGGACGGCGTGGAGGTTGTGGACGGCAAGCACCCGCCGATCGTCTCCATGGACCTGTGGGAGGCTGTGCAGCGCCGCATGGATCAGCGCAAGGCGGCCTACGGGAGGTACCAGCGTCAGGCTCCCGCTGCCTGGATGATGCGGGGCCTGGTGCGCTGCAGCGCCTGCGGAGCCACGCTGATCATGGCCGGCCGAAGCTCCTCCTGCCCCTTTCTCCAGTGCCACAGCTACGCCAAGGGTTCCTGTCACACGTCCCATTCCTTATCCCTGCGGAGGGCCAACGCCGCCGTGCTGGCGGGCCTGCGGCGCTCTGTTGGTACGCTGACCTTCCATATGGTCCCCCACCTGACGTCCGCCCCGTCCCGTGCCGCAGACTATGGCCGTCTGCTGGAGCAGGAGCGCCGAAGGCTGGCCCGCTGCAAGGATGCCTACCAGGCCGGCGTAGATACTCTGGAGGAATACCGCGACAACAAGGCGCGGTTGGAGGAGCGTATCCGCCGCATAGAAGAACAGGCCGCTTCAGCTGCTGCGGCCCCGGAATCCTTCGATAAGGCCGCTTATGGAAAAAAAGCGGCGGACATCCTCCGCTTCCTGGAGACATCCGCCGACGAAGGCGCCAAAAATGAGGTCCTCCGTTCCGTCGTTGACCATATCACCTATGAAAAGGCCAGCCGGCACCTGGCCATATACTTCTACACCTAATTACATCCTTTTGCCATCAGGTGGGCCGGATGGGGAACTCGGTGCATCGCTGCGGTATCTGAGTCAGCGGTACTCCATGCCATATCCGGAGCTGAAGGCTTTGCTGACGGACATCGGCGTGGAGGAGCTCGGGCACCTTGAGATTATTGGCACCATCGTTCATCAGCTGACCCGGAGCATGACGCCGGAGGAGATCAAGAAGGCCGGATACGAGGCGTACTTCGTGGACCACACCGCCGGTGTTTATCCGGCCGCCGCCTCCGGCTTCCCGTGGAACGCTGCGTCTATGGCTGTGAAGGGCGACCTGATCGCCGATCTGACGGAGGATCTGGCCGCCGAGCAAAAAGCCCGGGTCACCTATGACAACATCCTGCGTCTGTCCGACGACCCGGACGTCAACGACGTCATCAAGTTCCTGCGGGCGCGGGAGATCGTGCATTTCCAGCGCTTCGGTGAAGGGCTGCGGCTGGCTAAGGAGAAGATGGATCAGAAGAACCTGTATTTCGTGAACCCTTCGTTTGACCAGTAATCCCCTGCGAAAAGGCACCAAAATCAGAACACCCCCTGCCAGGCGGCTCAGTGTGCTGCCTGGCAGGGGGTGCTTTCTATTGTTCATTATTCCGTCATGGGAATATTATTCTGGCCCAACAGCTTTTCAAAGCGGCGCAGCTGCAGAGGCGTCATCCGGTCCCGGTACTGCATAAACAGCTTTTTTACCTGGCGGGTGTCCCCCTTCCCCAGATAACGATTCATGGTGCGCTCCAGACTCTCGCTGGCAGCGGAACTCAGGGACGTCTTTTTCCCGCCGCTCTTGGCCGAAGAACGGGAGCTGCCGCCGCCTTTTCCTGTGCCGGAGCTCTCCAGCTTCTGCTGCGCCAGAGCGGCGTCCTGCTCCTGCTTCGCCCGGCTGGCGTAATATTTCATCAAGGCCAGATAGTTGCTGTAGTCCTGCTTTTCCAGGGATTCATAGCGGTCCCGGGCCTGGCGGGAGGCGTTCTGCCAATCCTCCACCTGGTCCCGCCACTGATCATACGCGGATGCATCCTGTCCCTGCAGCAGCTTGTACTGGTCCAGCAGTGCCTGTTCCTGACTCTCGTACCGGTCCCAGGCGTTCTGCTGCAATTGCGGCACCAGTGCCGCCAGCTCCTGCATATAGCGGCCATACTCCTGCTGGCCGGCCTGCTGGGCATATGTGGAGTCATACCCGCCGGTCAGGCCAGCCGCCTGCCCCAGGGCATCCTCCATGGCCGTCTGTCCCTGACGCTGGTACAGCCGGGCGTAGCGCTGGAACGTGTCATCCCGGCTGGGGTCATAAGCAAAGGGCCCGCGCCCCTCCATCTGCCGCAGTAGCTCCTCCATGCGTTCCGTATAGGGGGAGGCATAATCTTCGGGACGGTTGGCCGCCAGCTCCTCCCAGCTGCGCTTTGCGTCCTGGGTCTCCCGGGATGGCGTATACCCCTTCTCCAGGTCTGCCAGGCGATCCTGTGCCGATTGAACGCCCAGGCTGGCCCAGGTCTTGCTGCCCGCCACGCCGTCCGGGGTCATGCCCACCCGGCGCTGATAGTCCATCAGGGCTGCCAGTGTCTTTTTCCCGAATCCGCCGTCCACGTCCAGGGAATAGCCCTCCCGATTCAGAGCCTGCTGCAAGCGGCGAACCTCCTGTCCGGAGGAACCGTACCGTATCGTTGGATAGCTTGATGCCATATCGTTCGTCCTTTCTTCTCACGCCGTCCTGCGCCAGACATACACGACCAGGTACGGCGGCATATTGTTGTGGGCGGCCCCCCCGCCTGCCGAGGCGGACGCGCCCTGATACTCGTTCCTGCGCCCGTCCGCGTCGTACAGCCGGATGGCCGTCACGCCGGTGACGTCGGACTGCCCCGTGAAGTCATATCCGTGGGTATGGGCGGGCATCTCCGCCTTGGTCAGGGTGTGTTGGGCCTCGCCTCCGGTTTCCCCCGGTTCATAGACGTCCCCCGCCGCCAGCAGAAACCGGTCCTTCACCTGTTCCCAGGTGCCGCCGAACAGCGTCTCCGGACTTATCTCCGATGCGGACAGATATATGCTGCCTACCGGCCACACGGCATCCAGCAGGCGCTTGCCCCGGAACCATACGTCCCAGTCCGGCGCGATATCAACGGCCTTGTCGTGCTCGGCGTACTTGCCCACGCCCACGGCCGTGCCGCCCTGGGCCAGATGTACCGCCACCGCCGCCGTGGGGATGGCGTATTCCACCGCCCGCACGGACCCCAGCGCATCCACCGCCGACAGCTCCAGCTCATAGGATGCGGTTTTCAATACGCCCTCAATGATCTGCTCCTGCCCGTTTTCCAGAGCGGTATAGCCGCTGTAGCTGCCGCCTACCGGCCGCAGCCGGTATCGCACCGTCACGGTGTTGTGCCCGCCTACCGGTGAGCATGCGCCGGTACACAGTACCTTCACGCAGTCGCCGTCGTCCCGCAGGGTGCCGTCTGCCCCGCACCGGCCCAAGAGCCTGGCTGTCAGCGTGGGGTTGGCATATGGCAGCACCTCCACGGCGCCGCCTTGCGCCGTCGCCCACCGTCCCCGGGAGTCGGTCACCCGTGCCTCCGGGATCAGCGTCCCCGCCTGCTGGATCGTGCCGGTCTGGCCGGTAAGGCCCTCTGCTGTCTGCCCGGCAAACTGCACCCGGCAGGATCGGATGCTGCTGCCCCGGGCTCCCGCCGCCGTCACCTGATAGGCCAGGCGGCTGTATCCCCGGACGCACACACCCCACCCGGCAATGACGGCGTTGTCATTCACCACCTGGGCCGCCAGACTGGCGGTGGGCTTCACCTCTTCCGGCACATACAGCTTTATCGGGCAGGAGCTGGTCCCCACCACGCTGCTGCCGGAATAGGTGGTGGCCGTCAACACACAGTCCCCGGCCACCGCATCGGTGATTTCCTCCGCCAAGGACAGGGGCGGCGTCCATGTCACCCTTGTCTCCCCGGTTTTCCCGCACACCGCGCCATGGGCGCTACCTATCTGATAGTTGATCTTGTGAGTAAAACCCGCATCCGCCCGCTGCACGGTAATGCTTCCCGTCTGCCCCAAGGTCATGGACCCGGCCTGGAGGCCGGATGCCCGCGGGATCACCGGCAGCGCCACGGTTTGGGCTACCGACAGCGACGCCGGCGTCCATTGGGAGGTAAAGCCGCTGTACCACGCTGCGGACAAGGCCGCGCTGCCGCTGCCGTCGGAGCGGTGATTCACTGTCACCGAGCCGCTGCCCAGCTTATACCATCCCTTGCTCTCATACCGATACGGCTGATACACGGTTTTCCCCTGCAAAATATACCGGCAGCTGTTGGCCGCCTGGTTGTACGACTCCCCGGTCCCATCGTAGATGTACAGCGTCAGCGCCAGTGCAGACCGGTTATTGGCCGCATCCTGGCTGACGGTATAATCCAGCCGCAGCTGCCACCCGGTGGCCGATACCGGCCCGTAAATGCTCGCCATCTTACCCTCCGATCCACCGGAAGGCCAGTCCCGAGGCGGTGGTGATCTGCCACTGGCCCAGGGTCACGCCCTCCAGTACCGTGATGTTGGTGATGTACAGCCGGTTGTTGGACACATACGCCACCTCGTTGGCATCCTGCCAGAAGGACAGACGCTGGGCGGTGAAGGTGGCCCGGAAGTTGTTCTGGTCCACCACCGTTTCCCCGTCCACGTCCGTCACCGTCAGCCCCTGGCCAACGGCCACGCCGTAAATGGGAATGGAGCCGTTATAGCCCACGATGCCGGTGCGGATATAGCCCTCCGTCTCCGTCTTATACTGTCCAAAGGCGGCGCTGACGGCGTCGGTGTTGGCCTGCAGATCCGAGCAGAAGCTGTAATACTGGGTCAGCGCCTCCGGATTTGCCTCCAGATACGCGCTCAGCCGCTCCACATACGTTCCGAAATCCGACACCGCCACATATTCGCCCTCCAGCCGGGCAGACAGCTGCTCCATCTGCCGCTTCACCAGCCGGGCAGTTTTGACGATCAGGGATTTCAGCTCCTGATAGCCCGTGCTCTCCTTCCGGCCCGTCCCCTGATGAGTCGACGTTCCGCCGCCGGACGCCGCCCCGGTGCCGCCGGATTCCAGCTGCCCCAGGGCAAGATTCAGCTGCTGTGCCATCTGGAATAGATACGCATATTGGGCCACGGCCATCTGCTGGGGACTGCCGTTGGGCGCTGGAGGCATAGAAAGCGTCACGGCCCATCACTTCCCTTCTCATACACCGCCGACAGGCTGTAGATCCGGCAGCCCCCCTGGCCGGTAAGCCGCAGCCGCAGCTGACGGCACCGCCTGGGCCGCACATGCATGGTGCACGCCCGCAGCCGCCCCACGCCGCAGAGACTTCCGGCAGGCTGCCAGCTGCCGCCTTCGTCATAACTGACCCAAGCCCGGACAGTGCTGTCCGCCTCCGGCAAAAGCCGCAGGCTCAGCCGCACCAGATACCGGCTCTCCGGCGCATCCAATCCCAGTTCCCCGGTTTCCGCCAGCCACTGCACCGGCCCCTCCCGGTTCTCGCCGGAGCCCTTCATAGCCAGCAGCTGTCCCGCCGCCGTCAGGCAGTACAGGTCGCCGCCCCAGGGCGCAAAGCCCACAGCCTCCACGCCGTCCTCCCGATACCAAAGACCCTGCCGGGTGTCCAGCACCAGCAGGTGCCACGCGCCGTTTTCATCGGCAGCTGAGAGATAATAGGACCCGTCCAGAGCCCCCGCCACGGCGTTGTGATACCGCATCTCTCCCAGTGCCTGAGATACATGCACCGGCATGCTGCCGTCAAACACGCACACGCCGCCCTGGCTGTGGTAATACAGCTTTCCGTCCACCACCCGCAGGCTGCCGCTGCTGCCGGACTTCACCCCGGCGCACTGCACCGTCACGATCTGATGGGCGCCGCTGGCGCTGGGATATACCCGTTCCATGCAGTTTTCCTTGAAAAACAACGGATTCCCCAGATAATCCGCCGCTCCGGTGAAGGCCCCGTCGGAGCCGCGGGACGCGGCATAGCTGTCGGTAGACAGTCCCGCATAGCAGTTCCAGTTTTTGAAGTCCCCCAGCTTGCTGGCATAGATGGCATTCACCGCCTGCCCGTTTACGATACCGTATTTGCACCCCCACAGCCGGTTGCCGCTCTCCACTACATAATCCATATCCGGCACGGACCGTTCCACCGTCACCGGGTCCGACTGGGACGACAGACTCCGGGGTAGAGCCGTCACCACCACATAATCGTCCTCCACAGACCGCAGCGGAAAGCTGCCGTTGAGAGCCGTCTCCCGGCACCCGCTGACGGCGACGCCGTCTCCGGCGGTAAAGCCAATGCCGATGCCCGCCGCATTCATGCGCACGCACACATCGTCCACCGCCGTCCAGCCGTCCTCGCCGTACTGCCGCAGGGCAGTCTCATCGCCGCCGGTATCCAGCCACAGGCTGCCGGCCTCCGGCTCCTCCGGGGCCTCGTCCGCCGCCAGATACCCGCTGTATACCGTGCCGTCGGGCCGGCACAGGGCGAAGGATACCTCCCCTTCCGTGACACGCTTATTTTCCAGACTGCCGAAATCCGTCAGGTCCTTGGTATTGATGTATGCCTTATCCGGCCAGATCAGCAGCCATGCGCCCATGCTGATCAGCTGCTTTCTCCCCTCCGACAGCACCAGCCCCGCGGCGCTGCCGTTTACATACAGGGTGTGCCCGTCCACCCAGATAAGCCCGTCCTTGGCGGTCAGGCCCCCGGGAGCGGTAACGCTTCCCGCTATCCCCCGCGGGCGGCGCACCGTCAGGGCGGGATACCCGTCGGCGCACAGATTCTCCATCTCCCGGAAGCTGCCCTCCTGCCCCCGGGGCCGTCGGTCCAGTCCCAGAAACCGACTCACCGTCACCCGGCTCTGCCGTGGGGTGCTCAGCTGCGGAAAATACATGCTCCTCCCTCCTTCAGCACAGGCGCAGGGCCTGGACCTGCCGCCGGGGCAGATGCTCCCTGCACCAATAGTCCCGCAGGGTCATCAGCCCGTTGTTCCACAGAGCCATGGCGTTGTTATACCGCTCCAGCTCCCCGTTGGCATAGTGGATCTGGGCCTCCACATAGTGGCGGTACAGCCCGTCATAGGGCGCCGGCGCCAGCAGCTCCGCCGCGTCTGTCAGCTCCCCGGGCAGCACTGCACCCTGGCCGCCCTCATGAACCCGGACTACCTCCTCCAGCACGAAACCCTCCGCCTGCCGCAGCCACCGGCGCTTCTGCTCTCCCGGATAGCTGTTGGGCAGCAGGTCATCCACCTGGGCCAGCACCTGCCCCGCTGTCATCTGCCCCATTACCGTGCCTCCTCTCTCAGTTGGCCATGCGGTCTACATAGCGCCGGGCGTCGTCGGCCATCATCTGTGCGTTTTCCAGCACCTCCGCCACAAAGTCGGGCACCTGTACCTCCACGCCCTTCATGATTTTCCAGCTGCGTCCGTTGACGGACACGATCTGGAAGTTTTCCTCGTTCTTTCTGCCCCGATGCAGCAAAACGGTCTTTTTCACAGAATCGCTCCTTTCCTCTCCAGGGGGCGGGCAAAGGCCCGCCCCCATTTCTGTCAGTTGGCCTTGTCCTCGCCGGAATAGGAGGAGCCGCACTCCACCCGCACCATGTATTCATCGTACAGGATCGCGGCGGCATGAATGCCCTTCCAGCCCACGCTGGATCGCTGGTCCAGGGGGTCAGCGGTGCCGGAGGAGCCGCGGGGCTTCACGATAACCTCGGTGCCCTCGCTGAGGTCCACCACGCCGTATGCACCCTTGCCCAGGAACAGGCAGCCGTATACGGCGCAGCCCTGACTGCCGCCTTCGCCGGGATAGATCACGGTGTCATCGGCAGCCGTTACGCCGGTGTCCAGCGTCATCTGGCTGGCGGTATTGCTCAGCACCTTGCACCGCTTGCCGCCCAGCAGCACATAGCGGCCCTTCAGGGCATTGGCGGCCACAGTGCCGCCATCGAAGGTCACAGCAGAGGCGTTATCCACCTTACCGTTGACGGTCAGGGTGCGGCTGTTCCGGGCCAGGTCCTGGCCCCGGAAGATCTTGGCCTCCGTGGTCTCCACAAAGCGCACGCCGTGGAGCTCACCGATCTCGCCGGAAAACAGCTCCGTGGCGGCGGCGTACTGATGGGCGGCCACCCAGGCAGGGTCCTGGCGCAGATCAAAGGCCACACTGGGATGAATGATACACACATACTTCCCTTCGAAGGTAGGCGCGTTCATCTTCTTCAGCTGGGTAGCAGCCTTGGCCACCAGCTCGCTGGTGAGCTTGCACTTGTCCGTCAGGTCATAGCGGTGCAGCACATCGGTCTGGCTGCCGCCCTCCCCCTGCACCGGGGCGTAGATCACCTGGCTGCCCTGCTGGATCTCATTGCGGGTCACGGTGTCCAGGGTCAGGCCCATGTTGCTGCCGTGGCGGTCTGTGATCTCCAGCACCACGTCGTCAATGGCGGTCAGGTCCAGCATATCGGACACGGTGGTGTAGTCACCGTACTGGGCCAGCTCCTTGGTGATGTAGCTGACGGAGATGCCGCTGCCATCGGGAGTCACGCCCTCGGTCAGAGGCGTCAGTGCCTTGTCAAAGGAGCCGAATTTGCGCCACTCCACGGTTTTGCCGCCGCCGGCAGGCAGAGGCTTGGTGGCGGCGAACTGGTTGTGTACCAGCTGGGGCTTGGCGTTTTCCAGCAGCTCCATGCCATAATAGGTTTTCATCTCCGCGCTGAGGCCGCCGTGACCGGTGGTCTGGGTATTGGCCTCCCCTGCAAACAGCTGCAGGTCATACAGTTTGTTCATCATAAGCATTCCCCTTTCTTCATCCAAATACTTCCATTTTCTGGAAGGACTCAAAAGCTGATCTTCTCCCCGTCCATGACTCGCCTGCGGATGTCCGCCAGCTCCTGGCTGGTGAGCTTCCCCGGGTCCGGGCGGCTGACGCTGGCGCTGCATCCGGTATTTTCCCGGACGCGCTGCCCGCCGCTGGCCACTACCCGGGCCGCCTGCCGTGCGGCCATCTGGGCGGCAAAATGCATAGCCTTGGCCGTCAGCTCCCGGCGGTGTACCATCTCATAGGCCTCCCGGGGCTCCACTCCCGCGTCAATGAGCCGTGCAAAGCCGGGGTCGTCCATCTCCCGCTGCCACCGGAATTCCGGATACACCCTCTGGATCTCCGGCTCCTGGCGGGACAGCCGTCCCATGGCCGCCTGATGCCGCAGGTCCCGCTCTCGCTCCCATTGCCGCAGCTGGGCCACCTCCTGCCGCAGGCCCCGCAGCCGCCCGTCCAGGATCTTCTGTACCCGGGCGTCAAAATCCGCCTTGTACCGTCCCCGGATCAGGTCCTCAAAGTCCTCCTGCCGCTCCCCGGCGTCGGGAGCCGTATCGCCCGCGTTTTCCCCGGCCTGAGCCGGTTCCTCCGGCTGCGCAAACAGCTGCAGCCAATCCGTTTTCCGCATATCTGCTCCTTTCCGTGGTAGGCCACGACCCCTATGCTCACGCCTCCAGGCGAACGCATGCCGGATATTTCCCCGCCAGCTGTCCCAGTCCGCATCGGATAAGCTGCCATTCCGCCTGACAGTCTCCCTCCGCCGCCACCGTCACAAAGCCCGGTCTGACCACCAGCTCCCGCAGCAGGCCCTTTTCCTCCAGCGCCCCGATCAGGGCAAACACCAGCGCCGACGCGGCGGCGCACACGATGTCCTCTCCTGGGGGCGCATATCCCGCGTGCCCCCGCAGGGTCACCCGATTCTCCCCGAACACTGCGCAGATCATCGGGGTCTCACCGCCTCCTGGGTCTGCTGGCGCATACGGTCCATGGCGCTGAGCTTCTGCATCTCCGCCACCCCTGCGGGGACGGACTGGGCCTGCCGCGCCGGATCGGCGGTCTGCCCCCGCAGAATGCTGCTCATCAGCCGGTCCTTGTTCTTAAAGTCCATCAGCTCCAGGCACCGCAGGGCCTGATCCGCCATATCCGCCCGGAAAAAGCCCATCTGGAACAGCTGCAGGGCCAGTTGGTTATACTCCATGGTCTTGTAAGGATTCTCATCCTGGGCCGACACCTCCAGGTCAAATTCCGGCACCCGGTATCCGCTGACCACGCCGTCGTCCACCGCCTGGGGCTGAAGCCCCCGGCTGTCGTAGCTGACGAACTCCTCCTGTCCCATGACCCCCAGCAGCCGGAACTGCCTGGGCAAACTGTAAAACTGACGGATCAGCTCGATGCACAGCGTCACCACGTCGGAGAACGCCTCATACCCGTCGTCGATCATGTTCCGGGACAGCTTTCCTCCGGCCTCCTGCAAAGCCGCGATGGCCGTGGCGGCGGTAACGCCGCCAGCGGTGCCGCCGGTGGCGCCCCCCCCGGGGGCCCGCGCGGTGCCGCCGTTGGCCACATCCCGGTTGCCCGCCGTCTCCTTCATCTCCGCGATCTTGCTCTGCAAAATGGCCACATACACGCTGTCCAGCCCCGCCGTCTGAATGGGTGCGATGGAATCGCTGCCCAGATTTCCATTGGTATGGACAAAGGGCCGCGTCCAGTCAGCATACTCGTTCTCGTTCACCGCCCCGTCGCTGCGGACAAAGAACCGCGGCGTGGCCGAGGCCAGCGTATTCTTGAGAATCGCCTGATTCATCAGATCGATCTGCTTCTGGGGCGACTTGCACAGGTCCACATACCCGTACCCCGTCGGCGTCCCCTCCTCCGGAAACAGCACGTCAAATACAAAGGGATACCTTCCGTGGTCGTACCACCCTCTGTTCCGCATATCCGGGTCGTTTTCCGTGGCATACAGCACCGTATCTCCCACGAATTTGCAGTATTGCAGCACCCGCCGTCCATTCTCCCGGGTGTGATAGTACCAGTCCACCACCAGCACCTTCCCGGAGGTATCCACCGCGTCGTCATACAGATACCGGCTCAGGGTCCATCCGCCCCGGTCCGCCTTGCCCTTTGCCTGGGGATACCGCTCCTCCAGCGCCTCCCGGTCCTGCAGCTCCGTGGAAAAAAAGTGGGGCGAATCCTGAATATCCGTCACCCCCGGCTCCCAGAACAGGTTCAGCAGATCCATCCGTCGGATGGAGATGTCCCCCAGCCCATTGAGCTTTGCGGCGTCCCAAAACACGCCGTACACGGCGCACCCGGATTTCAGCTTGTACCACCACGCGCTGGAATACGTCCGCTTGAATCCGTTTTTCTTCAGGATCACCGGCAGAATGCGTGTCAGCTTTCCGGCCTCCTCCCGGTCTCCCGGCTCCCGGGGCAGCACCGTGGGCTCCGGATAGCAGTCCATGGCGTCCGCGTGCTTGGAAAGAATGCAGTTCACCAGCCACCCGCTGGTGGGCTGTGGATCTGCGGGATTGCCGCCCTGTCCGGTCTTTTCCATCTGCTGCCAGTGCCGCAGCTTCCAGAATTGCTCGTTGTCGATGATCCGCTGCTCCAGCTGCCGCTTTCCGGCATGATAGCGGCGCAGGATATCTGCCGCACGGCGCACCTCCTCCGTGCCGATCCTCGGCCGCTGAGGCTCCAGGTTCTGTTCCATTGACCGTCCTCCTTTGCTGTCGTTCTATATACCCTTGGACTTTCCCAAAAAGATATACGCTCTGTTGCCGTATACACAGCAACAGAGCGTATTTTTGAGAAACTTTATTTAGTTGGCCAACTCCCGGATCTGGTCCTGAATGAGCCGCCCGGCAGCCTGGGCCAGCTGGTCCATCCGCCGGATGCGGGCCAGGTCCTTGCCATAGATCTGATCCGCCGCCGGGACGCTGTCCTGCTCTCCCATAAAGATGGCGGCCACCCGTATCCCCTTCCGTCGCAGAGCCCGCACCTCATCAGCGGTATCTTCCACGCCGGCCTTGCCGTCATATTCCCGGCTAATGGGATTTTTTCCATTGGGCGGGATCCTGTGGCTGTCGTCGGGGTTGGCGTCAGTGAGGATCAGCAGCAGATGCTTCTCTGCCGGAGCCGACTGCATCAGCTCCTCCATTCCCCGCAGGGCCAGCCCATCCCGGTTCCAGCCCGCCGCGAAATAGTCGAATATCCGCCGCTCCCCATGCTTGTCGCCGTACTCCTTCAGCACCCGCAGCACCGTATAGCCCCGCAGACTGCAAAAGCTGGTGACCCGCACGGGGATGCCGCAGTTCAGCAGGCTCTTTGCCAGGATATACCCCTGGGCCGCAATGGTTTCCTGACAGTGCAGCCGGGACGCCGAACCATCCAGCAGCAGATCCACGCTGAATCCGGGCCGAGGTTCCTGGTCCTGCCGCAGAAACACCCGGTCGTCCCCCAGCACCGGCTCCCGCCATACCCGGGAGCCATTGAGCCATCCCTGCCGGGCCGTCACGGCGTCCGGCTGCTGATGCACCAGCATGCAGTTGCGGATCTGCTCCGTCAGCCGCAGCAAGGCGCTTTCATACAGCTCGCTGTTCTTGGCGTAGGCCGCCCGGTTCAGCCGGGACTGCTCCGCCGCCTGCTCATACAGCTGCTGGCTGTCGCTGCTGGGCGGCACATCCGCCGCCGGGTCCCCCCGGGTAAACCACAGCCGGCACCCCAGGTGGTTCCCGGTGCACCGCTGCTGCTCGATGGCGCTCAGCTGCTTTGGGGAATATATGCTCCGCCCGAAGCACCGCTGGATATACGCCCGGTCCGCCTCCGCCCGCTCGTTGGAGCGCAGCATGGACCGCAGCGCGTCCGCCGCCCGGACAAACCCCGCCTGTCCGGCATGGGCCGCCCGCCCGATAGCCAGATCGTCGGTGCGCACCAGCTCTGTTGGCGCCACCTTGGTCATAAATGCGATCCACCGCCGGTTGTCGAAGTGCAGCCGCAGCTCCGCCTTGGTCCGCACCCTTCCGTCAAAGCCCAGATACTTCCGGAAGCACGACCGAATGTCCTGCTCCAGCTGCTCTGGGCTGACGTCCCCGCAGCACAGTGCCCGGTACAGGCCCTTATCCCAGGGCGTCACCAGCCGTGTGGGTTTTCCCAGCACGCTTTTCCACCGGGCCGCCTGCATGGAGTATACCAGCTGATTCCGCGCCATCCACTCCTGCCGGGAGGTCTGGTATTCCATGGCGAAGAACTCCCGGGCATGGGCCTGCCGCAGCTCCTCCAGTGCGGGCCGCTGGGGCAGCTCCTTTTCATACGCCGCATTTTCCAGGGCCAGCCACGCCAGATCGTCCATCACCGCCTGCCGCACATCCCCCAGCCACGAGTCAAACAGCCGCCGGGGCATTTCCTCGCCGAACCACTTGTGTACCAGGCCGATGACGAAATTCATGTAAAAATCCGGTGTTCCGTCGGTTTTCATGGCCAGAAATTTCGGTTCAAAGCCATACACCCCCGCCGCGGCCCAGATCAGATTCACCGCCCGCCGCTGCTGGGCGCTGTAAGTCTGCACGCCCATAACGCTCAGTCCGTAAAGAGCCTGGACCGGTCCAGCTTCGCCGGAATACGTCCGGCGATGACGTCCCGGATCAGGTCCTGCTCATAGCTGTCAAACGCCTTGTTGGTAATGCCCATGTCCAGGGCCATCCCCGCCCGAACGCCCCGGCGGATCAGCCGCAGCGCATCCAGCAGGCCCCGCAGGTCCAGCGCCTTGGAGGATATCTCCGCGCTTTCGCACTTTTTCTGCAAGTCCAGAAACAGCTGAGCAAACTGCTGCCGATACTTTTTCTCCAGGGTGGGGAATTCATCCACCAGCAGACGCTCTAGGCCCTCCTGGCCGATGGTAGGCATCTGGATCACCACAAACCGGCTGGTCAGGGCCTCGTTGAGCTCCCGGGTCCCGGCATAGCCGTAGTTCATGGTGCCGATAAACCGTGCCGCCTCGTCCACCTCCACCCGGTCATACCCGGGCACATCAATGGCCCGGCGAAAGTCCAGCGTAGCATGCAGCACGGCCAGGGCCTCGTTTTTCGCCATATTGATCTCATCCAGAATGCCGAACCCGCCGTTTTTGGCGCACAGATACACCGGGCCGGGCCGGAACGTAACCTCCCCGCCCACAAAGGTATCCATGCCGATGAGGCTGGCGGCGTCCATGTTCACGTGGAACGACACGTCCCAGGCCGGACGGCCAAAGGCCATGGCCAGGTTCTCCGCCAGCACGTTCTTGCCGGTGGCCTTGCTGCCTGCCAGCAGCAGGTTTTCCCCGCACAGCAGGGCCGCTGCCGCCGCCTCCCACACTTCTTTTCCGTAGTAGTGATACCGGGGCCTCGGCACCCGTCCCGCCATGTCCGGCGCCGCCGGATACTTCTCCCGGTATTCCCGGATACCGTCGATGATGCCCTGATCGATCTGTTCCTTTTCCAAAAACTCCAGCATATTCCCGCAAGCTCCTTTCCTTCGGGTAATTTTTCACGCCGGTATTATACACCTCTCCGGTGGGGAATGCAATCCGCCGCCCTGTTAAGATCTCGTGTATTCTTTTCCCCCTTGCCAAATTCGTTCGGCTCCGCTATAATATATTTGTGAGATTTTATACACGCCTGTATTTCATAGGAGAGGAGGCGCCGTCATGTTTCTGATCGGCGACAAGGTGGTCCACCCCATGCACGGGGCCGGTGTCATCGAGCGCATCACGCACGAGCGCTTGGGCAGCTGCGTCAGCAGCTACTATGTGTTCCGCATGCCCTCCGGCGGCCTGGTGCTGAAGATCCCCACCGACGCCTGCTGTCAGATCGGCCTGCGGTGCCTGTCCACAGCGGAGCATATCTGCCAGGTGCTCTCCGCCATTCCAAACCTGGAGGTCCAGATGTCCGCCAATTGGAACCAGCGCTACCGGGACAATCTGGCCCGGCTGAAAAGCGGCGACCTGCTGGAGGTTGCCCGGGTCATCAAGGGCCTCATGTGGCGGGATCACCGCCGTGGCCTATCCAACGGCGAACGCAAAATGCTCCACAGTGCCAAACAGATCCTCATCTCCGAGGTGGTGCTGGTGGAGGGCTCGGAATACCCCGCTGTGGAGCAGCGGATCAATGAAGCTATGATGCTGGGAGCGTAAGACTATGGGAAAATTTTGGGATAAGCTGCGCCGGGTCCAGGATAAGACCCGCCCCTTCTGCACGGCTATCGTCCCCGCCGCCGGGTCCTCCACCCGCATGGGCGGTCAGGACAAGCTGCTGGCAGATCTGTGCGGCACACCGGTGCTGATGCGCACCCTCTGCGCCATCGACAAAACAGAGCTGGTGGACGAGATCATCGTGGCCACCCGCCAGGATCTGCTGCTGACCGTGGCGGACCTGTGCAGCCGCTGCGGCCTGCATAAGCCTGTCAAGGTGGTCCTGGGCGGCCCCACCCGTGCCCGGTCCGTGCTGGCCGCCGCCGTGGAGGCAAACCCCAAAGCGGGGCTTCTGGCCGTTCACGACGCCGCCCGGCCCCTGGTGGACCCGGCGGAGTTTGACGAGATCATCCGCTTTGCCTGCCGCACCAACGCCGCAGCCCCTGCGGTGCCGGTGACGGACACCATCAAAACCGCAGACCCCACCGACGGCCGCGTCCTGTCCACGCCGGACCGCTCCACCCTCTTCGCGGTGCAGACTCCCCAGGTCATGGAGGCCAGCCTTCTGAAGGCCGCCCTTCAGTCCGCCATCGACGCCGGCGTGGAGCTTACCGACGACTGCTCCGCCGTGGAGCGCCTGGGCAAGGAGGTCTACCTGGCCACCGGCAGCCGGGAAAACATCAAGATCACCACCCCCTTGGACCTGCTGATTGCCGAGGCCATCCTCCGGGGGCATGACCAATGACAAAGCTCCGCATCGGCCACGGCTACGACGTTCACCGTCTCGCCGCCGGACGCTCCCTGATCTTAGGCGGCGTCACCATCCCCTATGACCGTGGTCTGGACGGTCATTCCGATGCCGACGTGCTGACCCACGCCGTCATGGACGCGCTGCTGGGTGCCGCCGCCCTGGGAGACATCGGGCAGCTGTTCCCGGACAGCGACGATGCTTTCCTGAATATCTCCAGTCTGACCCTGCTGTCCCGGGTCCGCGATGCCCTGACCCGCGCCGGATACCGGGTGGTGAATATCGACGCCACCCTTATCGCCCAGGCCCCTAAGGTCGGCCCCTACCGCACGCAAATGCAGGAAAACATGGCCGCCGCTCTGGGCATAGACGTGGACCGGGTCAATGTCAAGGCCACCACCGAGGAGCACCTGGGCTTCACCGGCGACGGCTCCGGCATGTCCGCCCACGCTGTAGCCCTCATCGAAAAAATCTGAAAAAACTGGTATGGCAGCGTCTGCCATACCAGTTTTTTTGATTTATTCCGCCTTTTGCAGCATGTCCTTCACCAGCTGCTCGGCCCGGACCCGAGTGCGCTCCTCGTCCATACCCAGCACCCGGCCATGCTCCACCACCACGCGGCCGTTGACCATCACCAGCTCCGCCGGGCGTGCATAGCCCACGGTGCCCAGCAGGCAGGCAGGGTCCAGCTTGGCTCCGGCCAGCTCCAGCAGGTCCACGTTCAGCAGGAACAGGTCCGCCGCCTTCCCCACCTCCAGGCTGCCGATCTCATCCTGACGGCCCAGCAGCCGTGCGCTGCCCATGGTGGCCATTTTCAGCAGGTCATACCCGGTGGGAGCCTTAGCGCTGTAGGTCAGCCTGTGCAGCAGATACGCCGCCCGGATCTCCGCCAGCAGGTTGGAGCAATCGTTGGACGCGGAGCCATCCACCGCCAGCCCTACCGGCACTCCCAGCGCCAGCATATCCGGCACCCGGCACACGCCGGAGGCCAGCTTCATGTTGGACACCGGGCAGTGGGCGATGCCCGTTCCGGTCTGGGCCAGCAGCCGCAGCTCCTGGTCGTTGAAGTGAATGCCGTGGGCGTACCACACATCGTTCCCCAGCCAGCCGCAGCTCTCCATATACGCCAGGGGCCGCATGCCCACAGCCTCCAGGGTGAATTTCTCCTCATCCTTGGTCTCGCACAGATGGGTGTGCAGCCGCACACCCATGGACCGGGCCAGCACTGCCGACTGCTTCAGCAGGTCTGTGGTAACGCTGAAGGGCGAGCACGGGGCCAGCGCCACCTGGTGCATGGAAAATCGGGACGTGTCGTGGAACTTTTCCACCAGCCGCTGGCTGTCCTTCAGGATGGTATCCACATCCTGAACCAGGTCATCCGGCGGCAGACCTCCGTCGCTCCTTCCCCGGGACATGCTGCCCCGGGTGGCATGGAACCGGACGCCCAGTTGATCCGCTGCCCGAAACTGCTGGTCGATGAAGTGCTCCGAACCCACCTTGGGAAACACATAATGATGGTCCATGCAGGTGGTGCAGCCATATTTCAGCAGCTCCCCCAGCCCCACCAGGGAGCTGTTGTAGATGCAGTCCTCGTCCAGTCCCCTCCAGATCTCATACAGCGTCCGCAGCCACGGAAACAGCTCCATTTTCTGCACCTGAGGCAGGTTCCGGGTAAAGGTCTGATACAGGTGATGGTGGGTATTCACCAGGCCCGGATATACAAAACAGTGGGATGCGTCGATGACGCGGTCCGCCGCACGTTCCGCCGGCCCGATATAGCGGATGATGTTGTCCTCCACCAGGATATTCCCGTTCCGCAGCACCCGGTCCTCCCGGTCCACGGTAACGATGGCCTGGGCATTGCGGATCAGTGTAGTCGCCATAGGTCGCGCTCCTTTCTCATAAAAAATGGGGGTGCGCTCCGCGCACCCCCATGGATGTTGCCTGTTTTTTTTACCGATAAATCTCGCCCACGGTGGGGTTGCCGGCGGCCTGAGACTCGTCGGTGTCAATGTGCATGGTGGTGGCGCCGTCCACATTGACGCGGACCACCACGTCATCGAAGATCAGCTTACGGCCCTCGCCGCCGCAGGCCACCTTGATGATCTCCTTGTCCTTGACGCCCATCTTCTCGGCGTCCTCCTGGCGGACATGCAGGTGCCGCTTGGCGATGATTACACCCTGGCTCAGCTCCACCTCGCCCTTGGGGCCCACCAGCTTACATGCGCCGGAGCCCTCCACATGGCCGCTCTCACGGACGGGAGCCGTGATGCCCAGAGTGCGGGCGTCGGTGGCGGAGACCTCCACCTGGTCAGCCTTACGCACAGGCCCCAGAATGGACACATTGGCCATTTCCTTCTTGGGCCCCACGATGGTCAGCCGCTCATTGCAGGCATACTGGCCGGGATAGGACAGGGGCTTGCGGACAGTCAGCTCATAGCCCTTGCCGAACAGCTTCTCCACCGTCTCCTGGGTCAGGTGGATGTGGCGGGCAGACGTTTCGATCATGAAAGACATTGTTTTTTCCTCCTGTTTGTGCGAAAAAATATATCGAACCCGTGCCGCAGCACGATTCAAACGGAACCTGCCGGCGGTTTGGTTCCCTTCCGGCATATTCAGCTTATTTTACCACACTCCGCTCCCTCATGCAAGGAAAAACCGCCGTTTTCCTCCATTTCCGCCAGTAATTCCTCCTCCGGCGGCACATGGCCTGCCAGAGCGGCGTTTTTCAGCCGCCAGTCGTCGGACACCTCCCGCAGCACCCGCAGCCCCCGGGGTACGGTGAATCCCTGGTCCTCCCGCTGCAGCTCCACCTCCATCACGGCCAGCCGCCGCCAGAAGGGATACACATCGATTTCAAACACCAGACCGCCCTCCGGCAGGCAGTACCGCTCCTTGTGGATGGTCACCCGGTCCGGGTCCTGCTGCCGCAGCAGCGTTTCATATTCCGCCCGGGTGATCTCCCGCTCCCGCTCCACGCAGGTGCGGTCTGTCCGGCGCAGCTTCTCCGTGTGGAAAAATTGCTCCGTCTCCCCCACCCGGCGGCGGACCCGGGCGCTGATCTCCGGAGGGGCCAGCAGATACGTCTGCCATATTTCCCAGCGCGTGGGACACCGGTCCAGCACCGCCCGCTCAGGCATTTCGATGAGAAATTTCCGTTCGATTTCCAGGGGCTCCGTCATAGTCTGTCAAACTCCTCCCGACTCAGCAGCAGATTCATTGCCTCCAGCAGGCCGTTGGCCGTCAAGTGCTCCGGCAGCTCCAGCTCCTTCAGCACCTGCTGCCGCCGGGCGGCGGAGCCAGGCCCCACCAGTCCCTTCTCCATCATGTCCGCCTTGGTCAGCTCTGCGCTCCGGACAGGAGCTTCCTCCCCCTGGAACGTTGCACCGCAGCGCCGCAGGGCCTCCAGCAGCACCTCCGGGCGCATCCCCTCCACGCCCAGCTTCCCCTCCTTGCCGGGGCGGCGCTTGCGCCGCTCCTTCCCGGCCACATCGGGGATATACGCCTGCTTCACCTGCTGCCGGGGAATAGCGCCCTTGAGATAGTTCCGGATCACGAAGCCTGCGCCGTCCGGGTCCGTCAGCAGGATAAGCCCCCGTTTTTCCGCCAGCCGCCGCAAAAAAGCCAGCTTTTCCCGATTGTTGAATACGGAAAACCCGCCGGTCTCCACCACCGTGGCGTCCACCACCTGGGCAAGGGCGTTGCGGTCATACCGCCCCTCCACCACGATGACCTCCTTAATACGCGGCTTCATCTGCGCCCCGCCAATTCCATCAAAAACAGCTTCAATTCGTCCTCCTTCTGCTTATCCGGCATGCTTACGCTTTTCATCCGCCGGTCCAGCCGCTGACACCGCAGCACCGCCGTCTGGCACCAGTCGTGGTCCACCTTTTTGGCCGCCTGCATCAGGAGCCTGGCCGGATAGTCGCTGCTCATGCCCCACAGCTGCTTCAGCCACAGCCGGTCCTTTCCGCCGTCCAGGGCCATCCGGGCGGTATACAGCCGCCGCAGCTCCTTGCCCACCGCCGCCAGAATGACGATAGGCTCCGTCTGCATCCGCAGCAGCTCCCCCAGCACCCGGGCCGCATCGTCGTACTTTCCGGCGGTGATGCTGTTGGTCATGTCAAACACCTGCGCATCCAGAATGGGGTCCGCCACGGCGTTGATGTCCGCCACGGTGATGCGCTCCCCCTTGGCATAGGCGGCGATTTTTCCGATCTCCGGCACCAGGTCCGTCATCAGCGTCCCGCAGGTAAACAGCAGATGATCCGCAGCCGCGATGTCGATGTCGTGGCCCTCCGCCGCAAACCGCCGCTTCATCCACCGCAGCAGCTGCTCCCGCTCCTGCTGGCAGAACTCCACCTCTTGGACATGGTCCCCGATAGCGGCGCACAGCTTTTTCATCTTTCCGTCCCGTTTGTATGCCAGCACGTCATAGACAAACACCAGCGTGCAGTATTCCGGAAAATCTCCCAGAAGCTCGATCAGCAGCCCCCGCTGCCCCTCGTCCAGCCGGAACAGGTCCATATCCGTCACCACCACCAGGGTGTGCTGGGCCATCATAGGCATGGCCTCCACTGTTTCCGTCAGGTCCTGGACCGTCAGCCCCTTCCCCGGCAGCCGGTGATAGTTGAACTCCTCAAAGCCCGCCGGCACCAGCAGCTGCCGCAGCTCCTCCAGATACCGGTCCCGCAGATACGTCTCCTCTCCGTAGAAAATATACACATTGGCCGGACTCCCGGCCTTCAGATCCGCCCGCAGCCGCTCCAGCGCCGCGCCGCTTTTTTTTGTGGTCCTTGCCGCCATTTATGTTCCTCCGTTCACGGTCACCAGAATGTTTCCCTGCCGGTCGGTGCGATACACCGCGGCCCCGTTCCGGGACAGCCTGTCCATAGCCTCCTGGGTGGGATGACCGTAGCTGTTGTCTCCCACGCTGATGATAGCCGTTTCCGGCCGCACCTGCTGCAAAAAGGCGTCGGTGCTGCTGTACCGGGAGCCGTGGTGGCCCACCACCAGCACCTCGATATCCGGCAGCGCAAACTGCTCTATGAGCTTTTTCTCCGTATTTCCGGCCATGTCCCCGGTGATAAGGGCATCAAAATCCCCTGCGGAGCACAGATACGTCAGTCCCTGCTCGTTCAGATCTCCCGCGCCCACCGGCGGATAGATGGTCAGCATGGCGCTGCCCATAGGCAGTCGGTAAACGTCCGTCACCATGGTCACAGCAATGTCCTTCTCCCGGGCCAGCTCCAGCAGCCGGTCCCGCACGCCGTACTCGTCCTCAATATCCGGCAGCAGCAGCCGCTCCACAGGCATCCGGGCCAGCAGCTCCTCCAGCCCATTGGTGTGGTCGGCGTGATAGTGGGTCACCGCCACCGCCGACAGCCGGTGGATGCCCATGCTCTCCAGCTGGTCTGCCGCCCGGGCTCCGGCGCTGATATAGCCGTTGCTGGATCCGCAGTCCACCAGCACCGCCTTCTCCCGGGTATACAGGGCCACACTCTCGCCCTGGCCCACGTCCAGCGCCATCACGGACAGGTCTCCATACCGGTGCAGCCCGGCGTTGAGTCCCACCGCCAGCAGCAGCGTCACCGCCGCCAGAGCTCCGGCCGCAGCATACTTCCGCATCCTGTCCCGGGTCAGCGCGCACCCGCCGAACATGGCATACACATACAGCAGCCAGTATTTCAGAAAACCGTTGGAAAAATACACCGCATGCCCCGGGACGGAGGCCAGCAGTCCGGCGGCCCACAGCACATACCGTACCAGCCCGAAGCATATCCAGCCCAGCACCCGGGCCGCCGACAGCCACACAAAGCCCACCAGCACCGTTACGAAGCCGGCCATAAAATTCCAGCCCGCCGCCGGTACCGCCAGCAGATTGCTGATGGGGGCGGTAAGGGTCAGGATGTTGAAGTAGATGGCCGTCAGTGGGATGGTGAAAACCAGGGCCGAGACGGACGCCGACATATTGGCGCACAGGAAGTTCACCGCCCATCGGACGGCCCGGCTTGTCCCGGTGTAGAACCGGGACAGATTCCGGTACAGCTTCGGCGACAGCCACACCAGTCCCAGCGTGGCCGCAAAGCTCAGCTGCAGGCTGATGCTTCCGGCGGCAAAGGGGTTCCCCCATAAAATCACCAGCAGTGCCGCACCCAGACTGGTCAGCCCATCGCTGTCCCGCTTGAACAGCGGAGCCGCCAGCACAAATGCCTGCATGACACACGCCCGGACCACCGACGGGGACAGGCCCACCATCAGCATATAAAATGCCAGCACCGCCATGGATACTCCTGCAAACAGACGCCTCCGGCTGCCCAGCAGCAGTCCCAACAGGCTCACCAAAAAAGCGCAGTGCAGCCCGGAGACCGCAAACAGGTGCGATAGGCCCGCCTGGGACATAGCGGTCTCGTCCTCTACGGACAAGCCGCTCCGATCCCCAGTCAGCTCCGCCGTTACGAATGCGGCAGTAGTCCCGTCGTCCCAGATGGCGGCGATCTTCTCCCGCATGGCCCGGGCCATCCGCTGCGGAAGCCATCGCAGGCTCCCGGCACTGCCCTGCTCCACTGCTGCGTCCTCTTGGACGTACAGCAAAGCGAACACGCCCCGGGAGGTAAACGTGGTCACGTCGTTTTCATGGATGCGGCCCGCATCCTGCCATTTGGCCCGGCCGGTAATCCTCTGTCCCGGCTCCAAAGCCGCCAGGGACGCGTCCCCATAGCAAACCGCTTTGGCGCCCCGCAGCCCGTCCAGATACACCGTGACCTTGGCTCCCCGCTCCGTCAGCTGACCATAGTTTTCCACCGTTGCGGAAAACGCCGCCTCCCGCCCGCACCGGTCCAGCACCGGCCGCTGCACCAAGTTCTGATACCCGCCATAGTACACCAGCCCCGCGCACAGAGAGAACAGCATCACCGCGGCCCGCAGCCGCAGCTTCTCCGGCAGATGCCGCCGCAGAAAAACCGCCAGCAGACCCAGCGCGCCGGCTGCGGCCGCTGCCCACCAGGTCCAGCCGCTCCAGGGCAGCAGCACCGCCGCGAAAACCGCTGCGGCAAAGGACAGTGCAATGGATGCCAGCATCCGCACAGCCGTTCCCTCCCTTCAAAATATGATACCCGCATTATACCAGATTCCGCCCTCCGGAACAACCCCGGCGCCGCCGTTTGCATTTTTTTGCGCACTTCCGTGCATGTTTTCGCCGATTCCGGTCACACTATCCCTGTACCGCAGGTACAGAAGGAGGTGTCCGTCATGGACAAGTATCAGAACCAGAACCAGAATCAGAACGGCAACCAGAGCAACCAGAACCAGAACACCCGTCAGAACCGCAATACCAAGCAGAACCAGAACCAGAATCAGCAGCAGAACCAGAACCAGCGCTGACCCACAGCGTACAAAAAGGCCCCCGGTGCCGTACACCGGGGGCCTTTTGTTGTTTTTCGGAAGGGATCTTACTCCTCGTCCTCGGCAGGCTCATCAGCCAGCAGGGCGCGGATGGACAGAGAAATCTTCTGCTTCTCCTCGTCCACGGCAGTGATCTTGGCGTCCACCATCTGGCCCTCGGACAGAACGTCGCCGGGCTTCTCAATGCGGCGGTCCGCAATCTGGGAGATGTGGATCAGGCCGTCCACGCCGGGAACTACCTCGGCGAAGGCGCCGAAGGTCATCAGCTTCACGATGCGGACATTGGCCACGTCGCCCACCTTATAGGTGTTCATGAAGGTATCCCAGGGGTTGCAGGAGTGGTCCTTGACGCCCAGGGAGATCTTGTGCTTCTCGGGGTCGAAGGAGATAACGTACACATCCAGAGTGTCGCCCACAGAAACCACCTCGGCGGGGTTCTTGATGCGGGACCAGGACAGCTCGGAGATATGTACCATACCGTCCACGCCGCCGATATCCACAAACACGCCATAGCTGGTCATGGACTTGACGGTACCGGTATAGTGCTTACCCACCTCGATGCTCTCCCAAATGGCAGCCTGGGCAGCCTGACGGGCCTCGTACTGCACGGCACGGATGGAGCCCACCACACGGCGGCGGGCACGGTTGACCTCGGTGATCCGCAGGGACACGGTCTGGCCGATCATCTCGGACAGGTCCGCACCGCGGGGCTGGCCGCTCTGGGAAGCGGGAACGAACACGCGCACGCCCTTGACGTTGACGACGATGCCGCCCTTGTTCTCCTCGGTGACCTTACCCTCCAGGGTGGTCTTGTTCTCGCGGGCCTCCTCGATGTCCTCCCAGACCTTCACGGCGTCCAGGCGCTTCTTGGACAGCATGGCATAGCCCTCCACGTCGTTGACACGGATGATATAGGTCTCGATCTCGTCGCCGACCTTCACCACATCCTCGGGCTTCACGTTGGGATCGGCAGACAGCTCGTCCACGGAAATATAGCCGGCCTGCTTGCAGCCCAGATCCACCTGGACCTCAGTGGGACCCACAGCCGTCACGATACCGGTTACCTTCTCCCCTGTATTTAAAGTCTTGAAAGATTTGTCCAGCAGCTCCTCAAAGCTCTCTTCCTTGATTTCGTTGTTCTTGATTTCTTCGCTCATCGTTGTATATACCTCCTTAATGATGCCCGCCGGTGTGGACGCGCCGGCCGTAAGTCCCGCCAATGAACATCCAATAAAAAGGTCCGGTGTAAGCTCCCCTGCTCCCTCGATCTGGAACACCCTGGGGCAAAGCTCACGGCAAATCTCTGTCAAATGTTTGGTGTTGGCACTTTTACGATCTCCGACCACGACCATGACGTCCACCCGAGAAGCGATCTCCGCCGCCTCGGACTGACGCCTATGCGTAGCATCACATATTGTATCAAATAATTCCGCGTTTGTACACAGTTTTTTTAGAATTTTTTTTGAACTTTCCCAGATACTCCGCACGCAGGTGGTCTGGGCCACTGCCGTCAATGGCAGATCCTGCCGGCCGGGGTCCTCCAGCAGCCACTGCTCCAGTTCCTCCGGCCCGGAAAACACCAGAGTCCGGTCCGACCAGCTGGCCGCGCCCATGACCTCCGGGTGGTGAGGCTCCCCGATGACCAGGGGAATGCGCCCGGCTTCGTCCGCCCGGGACACGACGCGCTGAATGTGCAGCACATTGGGGCAGGTGGCGTTGACGCACCGGGCGCCCATTTCCTCCAGCCGCTCCAGCACCTGCTTTGTCTCGCCGTGAGAGCGGATGATCACCGTGTCTCCGGGGCACACCTGGTCCGGCGTATCTGCTTGCCTGGCCCCCAGCCGTTCCAACTGGGCCACCACGTTGGCGTTGTGGATGATGCTGCCCAGCATGACGCAGCCGCCGTTCTCCCGGGCAGTTTTCTCCGCCAGCTCCACGGCCCGGCGCACACCGTAGCAGAAGCCGGCGCTTTTCGCTTGGATCACCGGCATGTGATACCTCCCAATGCATAGGCCCGCCGCATGATTTCGTCGGCGTTGGCCTGGTATTCCTCCGCCGTGCCCTTCCGGCCGGTATACACCGGGCTGTAGGGCCGGCCGATGATGATCCGCACCCGGCGGAACAGGCGCTTTTTCGTGTCGATGAACATGGGTACCATGTCCACCCCAGAGCGGATGGCCATCATGGCCGCGCCGCCCTTGACCTCCGCCTGTCCCGGATTCTTCACCCGGGTGCCCTCCGGGAAGATCAGCAGATTCCAGCCCTGCTTCAGGCTCTGAATGGCGGTTTTCACCGCCAGAATGTCCGAGTTGCCCCGATCCACGGCAAACACGCCGATGGCCTTGAGAATGCTGCCCAGGATGGGAATCCGCAGCAGCTGCTTTTTGGCCATGATCCGCAGGGGATAACCCGTCCATATGGCTGCCACAAACAAAATGGGATCCCAGGCGCTGCTGTGGTTGGCGCACAGCATCACCGGCCGGTCATCCGGCAGATTCTCCGCCCCCTCCAGGGTAATGGGGAACAAAAACCGCACCAGCGGCCCCAGGATTTTCTGTATCCGGACAAAATGCGGATTTTTCACAGTCCTGCCCGCCTCCTTATGGTATCCAGCAGCAGCCGAAGGCTCTCGTCAAAGGTCAGCGCCCCGGTGTCCAGCTCCACGGCATCCTCCGCCTTGCACAGGGGCGCGATGTCCCGGTGGGAATCGGCCCAGTCCCGGTCCACAATGTCCCGCAGCACCTGCTCATAGGGCTGGGGCGTGCCCCGCTGCTCCAGCTCCCGGCACCGGCGCATGGCCCGCACCTCCGGCGCAGCGGTGAGGAAGATCTTCACCGTAGCGTCCGGCAGCACCACCGTGCCGATGTCCCGGCCGTCCATAATCACGCTGCGGCGGCGGGCCTGGTCCCGCTGCAGCTCCAGCAGAAAGTCCCGCACTGCCGGGATAGCGGAGACCTTGGACGCGTATTTGGACATTTCCGGCAGGCGGATCTCCTCCGTCACGTCCCGGCCTGCCAGCTTCATCCGCTGAAGCCCTGCCTGGTCATAATGCAGCTCCAGCCGCATCTCCGGCAGAACCGCCGCCACGGCCGCCGCATCCGACGGGTCAATGCCCCGGCAATACACGCCATAGCCGATGGTGCGGTAAATGGCCCCGGTGTCCACATAACAGATCCCCAGGGCCGCTGCTGCGGCCTTGGCCAGCGTGCTCTTTCCGGCCCCGGAGGGCCCGTCTATGGCTACGGAATACAGTTCAGGCATATTCATTCTCCTTCCGCTCCGGCGGCGCTTGTCCCCGCCAGATGCCCGGTGGACCAGGCGATCTGCAGGTTGAAGCCGCCGGTATAGGCGTCAACATCCAGTATTTCCCCGGCAAAGTAAAGCCCCGGAGCCAGCTTCGATTCCATGGTAGACGGCTGCACCTGGCTCACCTGCACGCCGCCGGAGGTGACGATGGCCTCGGCCACCGGACGCGGTCCGGTAACGGACACGGAAAAGCACTTCAGCAGCTCCTCCAGGGCCCGCCGCTGCTGCCTGGTCACGGAGTTGGCCTTCAGCCCTGCCGGGACCTCCAGCCGATCCAGCAGCACCGGCACCATACTGTGGGGCACCAGCCCGGCCACGATCTTTTCAAAGTCCCGGTTGGGGTTCTCCCCCAGGTCCCGCAGAATACGGGCCTCCAGCTTGTCCCGGTCCAGCGCCGGCTTCAGATCGATGCACAGCCGGTATTTTTCCCGGTCCCAGTGCCGCAAATGGGCGCTGGCGGACAGCACCAGCGGCCCCGACACACCGAAGTGGGTGAACAGCAGCTCCCCGAAATCCCGAAACTGCACCTTATTCTTCCCGTTCAGAGCCGTCAGCTCCACATTTTTCAGAGCCAGTCCCTGCATCCGGCGGCAGTCGCCGTCATCGCTGACCAGGGGCACCAGCGACCCGCAGGGCGATACGATCCCGTGGCCCAGGGCCGCCGCCATGCGGTATCCGTCGCCGGTGGAGCCGGTGCCGGGATAGCTGACGCCGCCGGTGGCCAAAATCACCGCCTCCGCCGGATACGTTTCCTTTTCTCCAGCAACGCCGCAGACCCGGCCCTCCGCCGTTTCCACGGACACGGCCCGGTCCCGGACCCATCGCACCCCCAGTCGCTCACACCGGCGGCGCAGGGCCCCGGATACGTCGAAGGCGCAGTCCGACTGGGGAAAGACCCGGTTTCCCCGCTCGGTTTTCAGGGGCACCCCCAGCGTCTCAAAAAACGCCATGGCGTCCCGGCTGTCGAACCGGGCAAAGGCCCCGTACAGAAAACGTCCGTTCCGGGGGATGTTCCGCAGCAGCTCCTCCCGGGAGCAGTTGTTGGTCACGTTGCACCGGCCCTTGCCGGTGATGTTCAGTTTTTTGCCCAGCCGCTCGTTGGGCTCCAGCAGCGTCACCTGTCCGCCGCTCTCGGCGGCGGCAATGGCCGCCATCAATCCGGCGGCTCCCCCGCCGATCACCGCGATACGCTTATGATTCATCTTCCGTTTTCCCGAATATGTTGTATTTGGACCAGACGTTCTCCAGCTGGGAGAACGTGCCGGATACCTCCTCGTTCTTCTGCCGTCCCACTGCCACGATCAGCGCGTTCAGCAGGCTCAGGGGCGCAGCCATGGAATCCACAAAAGAGATCATGTCGCTGCGCACCAGCAGCGACACCGTGGCCATGCGGTAAAGGGGCGACATCTGGCTGTCGGTAATGGCCACCACATCGGCTCCCCGGTCCCGGGCGTACTCCACGGCGTGGATAGCCATCTGGGAATACCGGGGAAAGCTGATGCCCACCAGCACATCTCCGGGGCCGATCTGGCTGAGCTGCTCAAAGATTTCTCCTGCGGCAGCGTTCTGCACAAGAGTCACGTTCTTGAACATCAGGTGCAGATAAAAGTTCAGATACCCCGCCAGAAATGCCGACGACCGCACCCCCATCAGATAGATGTGGCTGGCGGTCAGCAGGCGGTCCACCACCCGGTCAAAGGCCGCCCGGTCCAGCTGCTCAATGGCGGTGTGGATGCTGTTCATATCCCGCTGCATCACGCCGGTGAGCACGTCCTGCTCCTGCATCTGATCCCGGGACACCTGAATGCGCTGGAGGGAGGTAAGCCGTCCCCGCACCAGCTCCTGCAAAGCCCTCTGCATGTTGGGATACCCATCGTACCCCAGCTGGGACGCAAACCGCACCACCGTGGACTCACTGACCTGAGCCTTGCGCCCCAGGTGTCCCGCGGTCATAAACGCCGCCTTGTCATAGTTCATCAGAATATAATCGGCAATGCGCTTCTGTCCCCGGGAAAAGCTCTCCATCCGGCCCCGTATGGCCTGCAGCACGTTTTTACTCACCGCTTCTCGCTTCCTTCCAGCATTTGCAGCTCATGCTGCGTCAGATACCGCCACCGGCCCACCGGCAGATCTCCCAGCGTCAGCGTGTGCTCCCGCACACGCTGCAGGCGCCGCACCGCCAGTCCCGCCTGGCGGCACATCCGGCGGATCTGGCGGTTTTTTCCCTCATGGATGGTCACAGACAGGGCAGCCTTATTCCCGTCCCGCCACAGCTCCCGCACCCTGGCCGGACGGATGCGCTCCCCCTCCAGGTCCCGGATGGCGGCCAGCCGTCCGGCGGCCCCCTCCACCGGGCCCGTTACCGTCACCCGGTATTCCTTCTCGACCTCGCGGCTGGGGTGCAGCAGTCGCTGCATCCACGCCCCGTCGTTGGTCATCAGCAGCAGACCCTCGGAGTCCATGTCCAGCCGCCCCACAGGATACACCCGTGCGCCGCAGCCGGACACCAGCTCCGCCGCCGTCCGCCGTCCCCGCTCGTCGGACAGGGTGGTGACATAGCCCCGGGGCTTATTGAGCATCAGATACACTCTCTCCGGCTCCCGGCTCAGGGGCTGCCCGTCCAGGGTGACGGCGTCCGTCTCCGGGTCCGCCTGGTCTCCCAGGGCGGCGATCTGTCCGTTGACCTGCACCCGGCCCTGCCGCAGCAGGTCCTCTGCCGCCCGGCGGGAGCAGATTCCGGCGGCGGCTATGATCTTTTGCAGACGCTCCTTCACGGCGTATCCTCCCGGTTCAATGCAGCCGTCTCCTGCCTGGTCTCCTGGGCAAAACCCCCAGTCGTACAGGGCGGCATGGTCCGCCCAGTCGTTGCCGTCCTGCAGGGTGACAGCCACCAGCCGCCGGCCGTCCCGTTCAGCAGCGCTGACCAGGGTCCGTCCCGCGGCTCTGGTGTATCCGGTCTTCATGCCGATGCACCCGGGCACCGTCCGCAGAAGCCGGTTATGATTGGTCATGGTGCGCCCGCCCACCGTAACGCTCCGGGTGGAGCACAGGCGCGCAAAGGTGTGGTTCCCGGCGGCATAGACCGCCAGGCGGGCCATATCCCGGGCGGTGGAATAATGACCGTCATCGTCCAGGCCGCTGGGATTTGCAAAGGACGTGTCCTCCATCCCCAGCTCCCGGGCCAGGCCGTTCATCCGCCGGACGAAGGAGGCCGTTCCGCCGCAGTGGTCCGCCAGGGCCGCCGCCGCATCGTTGCCGGAGCACAGAAGCAGCCCATACAGCAGCTCCTCCACCGTCACCCGCTCCCCGGGCTTTAAGTACATGGAGGAGCCCTCGGTCATGTGCTCCTGCCGGACGGTCACTTCCTCCCCAGGCGACGCCCGCTCCAGCACCACCAGGGCCGTCATGATCTTGGTGGTGCTGGCGATGAGCATCCGCCGGCTGCCGTTGTGGTCATACAGCACCTGCCCGGTGTCCGCGTCCATCAGCACGGCGGCAGAGGCGCTGGTGGACACACCCCACGCCCGCACCGGCGTCAGGCACCACCACAGCGCCAGCCCCACCAGAAGCCACATCCGTTTTCTCACAGAGATCACCCCATATCCACAGCGATGACCTCATTCTATTCACTCAGTACGTTTCTTTTTCCGCCTTCTTCTTGTCGATGAAGCTCTCCACCCGGTCCATGACCTGGGGCACCAGATCGATGACCCGGTCCACGGTGCCCACGGCAGGCAGCGCCACGGGCATCACCCGGGTCACGCCGTCCTTCACCACCAGGAACGCCACCGGCTCCACCTTCACGCCGGCGGTGCTGGCGCCGCCGAACTTGGGGGCCTGCTTGCCGTAATCGCCGCCGCCGCAGCCGAAGCCGAAGCTCAGCCGGGACACGGGGATCAGGGTCACGCCGTCCGGGGTCTGGATGGGCTCACCGATGATGGTATTGGAGTCCACCATATCGCGGATCTTGCTCATGGACGCCTCCATCAGCTCCGTCAGGGAATTGTTCTTTCTCTCGTTGTTTTCCATGGGTGTCATCCTTTCTTATCGTTCTCAGGCGTTTTCGCACCGTCGGTTTCTTCCGTCTTCTGGACCGTCTGGGCCTGTTCGGCCTGCGCGGCCGCCTCCCGCAGCTTCTTCTCCTTCTTCCACCGCAGCAGCCACTTCAGTGCCGGGATACCGAAGGCAAAGCCAATGGCAAACAGATCCCTGATCTGGAAGAAAAGACCGATTTCTCCCTCTGCCCTGGTCTCCCGGGCGTTATAGTCCACGTCCAGGTGAATATACGGGTCCGGGATACGCATCAGCTCCTCCAGCCGGGGCATAAACGTCCACACCGCCGCGCTGATCCAGACGTAGGTCTCGGCAGACGCCGCCGGGTCCTCCTCCCCGCCCAGGATCACCGACACCTGCATGGGGTCAATGCGCAGCCGCTGCCGGGTCTTTCTCAGCCCCCCCTGCAAGGACTGCCACAGATACGGCAGGGCCGACCGGATATCGCTGGGCGTCAGGCCCAGCTTCCGCTTCTCCCGGGGCGCTGCCTTCTGCTTTTCAGGCGGATTCTTTTTCTCCTTGTGCTTTTTCTGTTTTTTGGGCTTTTTCGGGGGACGCGGCATGATCTGCATCCGCACAGGCCCCGCTGCGGCGGTAACGCGCAGCTCCTGCCCGAAGGCAATGCGCACCCCTACCCGCAGAAACAGCGCCGCCACGATCAGTGCCAGCAGTATGCCCAGTATCCACAGTGCAGCCATGCGGGGATCCCCCTTCTATTGCTTATTGTTCCGGATCCTGAACGGCGCCGTCCTGGTCCAGCCGCAGCTGACCATCCGCCTCCAGCCCCGGAATTTCCGGCAGGTCGTCCAGGGACTTCAAATGAAACGCCCGCAGAAACGCCTTGGTGGTGCGGTACAGCCGGGGCCGTCCCGGCACCTGCAAACGGCCGCATTCCTCGATGAGGTGCCGGTCCAGCAGCAGCCCCACGGTATACGAGCTGTCCACCCCCCGGATCTGATCCACATAGGCCCGGGTGGTGGGCTGATAGTATGCGATGACGGTCAGCACCTCCAGCGCCGGCTGGGAGAGCTTGGCGGGCTTGCGGATCTCAAAGGCCCGCCGGATCACGTCGGCATACTCCGGTGCAGAGCACAGCTGCCAGGTGTCCTCCATCCGCACCAGGCGCATGCCCCGGCGCTCATAGCTGTAATAGTCCGCCAGACGGCGCAGCACCTGGTCCACGGTGTCCCGGTCCAGCTCCAATGCCACGGCAATACGGTCCGCCGCCACCGGCTCCCCGGAGGCGAACAGAATGCCCTCTACCGCGGCCTCTATTTCCTTCATTTCCATTGCTTCCATGTTTTATTCCTCGCTGTCCTCCCGGCAGGCAACGGTGCAGTCGGCAGCAGGTCCCGCCAGCCGGATGATCCGGCTGCGGCACAGCTCCAGCACCGCCATAAACGTGGCCACCAGCTCGCTGCGGCTGCGGCTGCCGCGAAACAGCAGCAAAAACCGCGTAATGCCGCCCGCCTTCAGCCTCCGGATGATCTCCTTGGCCTTCTGCTCCACGGGATAGGGCTCCCGCTTGACAATCTCGTCAAAGGCACGCAGCGGCGGCGTCTCCGCCTGCCCCCGCCGGTCCGTCATCTCCTGCATGGCGATGACCAGATCCCCGGGCCGCTGGTCGTATTCATACACCTTGCCCCGTTCCACGGGCTCCGGTGGCCGGGTCAGGATGCTGCGGCCGAACTCGCCCATAGGCCCCAGCAGCTCCGCCAGACGGCGCACCCGGGCATAGGCCTCGCCCCGCTGCCGCTCCGCCAGAGATTGAATCAGGGCATCCATCTCGTTTTTGGCCTCCTCATCCTCCAGGGACAGGAGCATCCGTGTCTTGATATACATCAGGTGGGCAGCCATGGTCACAAACTCGCTGGCCACCTCCAGGTCCATCTCCTTGCGCCGGTCCAGATACGCCAGATACTGGTCCAGAATCAGGGCAATGGGGATATCCTGTATTTCGATCTTATTCTTACTCAGCAGGAACAGGATCAGGTCCAGGGGCCCCTCAAAATCCTGGAGCTCCTCTTTTCCCTGGACCACCTTTTCCAGCTTATAAATGGGACTTTCCAATTTGCCTGTACCCTCTCAAAAGCCGACCACGCGGCAGAATAGCTCATACGTCCACTGGATAGCGGCGCTCATCCACTTGTCACCCACGCCCAGCAGCACCACCGCCCACAGCAGGAGCATGCCGTACCGCTCGTACCGCAGCATCATGTTATACGCCCGGTCCGGCAGCAGAGAAAACAACACCTTGCTGCCGTCCAGCGGCGGAATGGGGATCAGGTTAAACAGCCCCAGACCCAGCGACAGGATGGCCGTGGTCAGCAGAAACGTCAGAAGCTTCTGATTCGCTTCAGAATACGGGGCATAGTCATACACCAGCCGTCCGGCAAACAGCAGCACCAGCGCCAGCAGGAAGTTGGACACCGGCCCGGCCAGCGCCGTCAGGGCCATGCCCTGTTTGGGCCGGCGGAAATACCGGGGGTCCACCGGCACAGGCTTGGCCCAACCGAAGCCCACCGTTACCATCATCAGCAGGCCGAACCAGTCGATGTGCCGCAGAGGGTTCAGGCTCAGCCGCCGGGCCCGCTTGGCAGTGGGGTCTCCCAAAGCCAGCGCCGCCAGCCCGTGGCACGTTTCATGCACCGTCAGGCACAGAAACACCGACACCAGCCGCAGCAGCAGATCCCACAGGGAGCCGAAGTCCAGCGCATTCCACAAATTTTCCAGATATCCCACAGGGCTTCCTCCCCAAAATAGCATTCAGGTGCATTATATCAGAAATTCCCTTCGATTACAAGCAAAAAAGAACAGCCGCCCTCACGGGGCGGCCGTTCCGGCAATCGCCTACAGATTCTCCTGCTTCAGGGCGTCAATGGGATTCTCCCGGCGAATGCGGCGGGTGGCGTACAGCATGGTGGCAAACACCACCACAAACACGCTGCCCACGGCGATGGCCACGCTGTACCACGGGATATAGAAGCCGGTGGATATGGTCTTGGCCATGGTGCGATAGATGGCATAGGTTACCAGAGCCGACACCGGAAGTCCCCACAGCAGCGCCCGCAAACCGTAAATCAGGCACTCGTAGTCCATCATCCGGGCAAAGGCTCCCTGGGTCAGCCCCACGGACCGCAGCATACCGAATTCCCGCCGCCGCAGGGCAATGGAGGTGGAAATGGTGTTGAACACATTGGTCATGGCGATCAGCGAAATGAGGATGATGAATCCATAGGAGAATACGTTCACCACCGTTGTCATGGCCCGCTGGCTTTCGCCGTTGGCGGCCAGGTCCTGCAGATCGGAGCGGCTCAGGCCCAGCTCTGTCAGCACGCGGCCCATGCTCTCATATGCGGCAGCATGGTCGCCGCTCCGGAACCAGAAGCTCAGGGCATATGGCCGGGCCTGCCCGGTGACGGCCTCGTACATGCTGTATGGGTACAGCAGGACCAGGCCATTGTCAGAGTACAGGAAAGCAGGACGCTCCCTCAGAATGGCTCCCACCGTATAGGTCCCGCTGTTGACGGCCTCCTCCACCGGCACCGCCTTGGCCTGACCGGTGTCAGGCGCTTCTCCCTGCTCCCGTGCTTCATAGTAGGTGTCCATATAGTCCACCGGATAATACAGCACATATTCCGCGCCGTCCCGGGTGATGCGCTCCCCCTCTGTGAACCAGCCCTCCATAGGCTGATAGTTGGTTTCCGTCCCGGTGATGGGCAGGCGGTTCCCGTTCAGCAGACGGTAACGATACAGCTTATCGTGGTCCCCGCCGTCGCCGCGCCAGGTCTCCAGCGCGTCCCAGGCCGCCGCCCGGGGCGATCCGGCACGGAAATAGTCATCCCCCGCCAAGCCGTTTTCCCGCAGCAGCTGCCGGAAGTCCCCGTCCTGAAGGAAATAGAAGGAAACGCTCCTGCTCTCCCCTGTCCCGTCCCGGACGGTATCGCTCCAGTATTCCGGGTCCATGTCCTCTCCGGCAAAGGACAGGGTCGAGTAGCTGTCGGCGGTGTAGAAGCCCGATTCCACGCCATGGGCCGCACTGAGCTGGCCCAGGCGCTGCTCCGGGGTCACATCCTCCGGCAGGGCCTCGCTGTAATACAGCTGCACCCCCATCCCGTCGGAGCTGAGCCGCGTTACCGCGCCCGTCAGGTAAGCGCAGAAGGACGAAGCCGAGATGAACAGCGTCACGCTGAGGAACAATCCCACCACCGTGGACCGGTAGCGCTTGCGGTCACGCTTGAAGTTTTTGGCCGCCAGCATCCCGGAAAAGCCGAACAGCTTCCCCGTCAGGGGAGAGGTCTTTACCTCCCGGCTCCGGATCTTCACGTCCTGGGTCTGGCGGATGGCCTCTATCGGCGACAGCCGCACCGCCCGCCGGGCGGGGATCCAGGCGGAAATCACCGCCGTGATCAGGCCAATGCCCGCCGCCGCCAGCAGCGCCCACAGATTCAGCACAAACCGCATCTCCACTGCGCCGCCGCTTTCCCCGCCGGGCAGAAAGCCGAAGCTGCCCCGCAGGCAGTACAAGGTCACGCCGATGCCCAGGCAGCCTACCAGCAGCCCCAGCGGGATGCCCACGGCGCACAGCACCAGCGCCTCATACAGGACGCTGCCGCGGATCTGTTTTTTCGTTGCCCCCACAGATTTCAGGATGCCAAACTGGCGGGTCCGCTCCGCCACGGAAATGGAAAATGCGTTGTAGATCAGCGACACCGACCCGAAGAAGATCAGCAGCAGCAGAATCGCCGCAAAGTCATAGAGCAGCCGGTTCACCGACAGGATACGGGTGGCGCCATAGTAATTCAGCAGGGTGGAGTTGGAGTACCACGCCAGTCCCGGATATTTCTCGGCATTTCCCTCCATATAGCTGTAAAAGCGGCTGGGGTGGGCCACCCGGAAAAATTCATCCGTCTGATAGCCCTGCTCCTGACAGGTCAGGGCAGTATAGCCGGGGCAGGAGAAGGGCTCCGTCGTCATATCCAGCCGCTGGTAAAAGCCCACCACAGTGTAGGTGTGGGGCGTGGTATCTGTCAGCGTCTCCCCCTTCGTATAGGGGTCATCGGCCGTCAGCTCCTCCCCACCCAGCGTCCGGTGGCCCAGCTCCAGCTCCATGGTGTCCCCCAGGACGTACCGCACATTGCCGTTGGACAGCAGGTGCTCCGGCAGGAGAATCTCCCCCGCCTTTTCCGGCAGACGTCCGCCGGCCAGCCGGATGGACACCAGCTCCGGCAGGTCGGGGTCCATGGACATGACCCGCAGATACGGCTTATACTCGTTCTGGCTGCCGATATTGCCCCAGCCCACCGTCTGCCAGGCGGACATCTCCGCGATCTCCTTTTCATCACGGCTCAGCTGCGTTGCCTGCTGCTCCGTGACATTCTCATAACAGCCGTGGAACCGGCCCACGGTGTACTCCGTCGTGCGCACCAGATACCGCACGCCGCTGTAGGCTCCCTCCGTCACGGCGGTGAACATGGCCACCGACAGCACGATGCCCACGATGGTCACCCAGGTGCGGGAGCGGTTCTTCCGCAGGGACTGCCGGGTGAAGCGGTGGAATACGTTCATTTTTGCACCTCCCGGATCCGTTGATCCCGGGTGATGCGCCCGTCCTCGATGGCAATGATCCGGTGGGCCTGCAGGGCGATGTTTTCGTCGTGGGTGATGATCACCAGCGTCTGACCGTACTTCCGGTTGGAGAGCTTCAGCAGCTCCACGATCTCCTGGCTGTTTTTGCTGTCCAGGTTCCCTGTGGGTTCGTCTGCCAGCACCACCGCCGGGGCGTTCATCAGTGCACGGCCGATGGACACCCGCTGCTGCTGTCCGCCGGACAGCTGGTTGGGCAGGTGCTTTTCCCGGCCCCGCAGGCCCAGCACATCCAGCAGCTCGTCAAGCCGCTGCCTGTTCACCGCACGGCCGTCCATCAGCACCGGCAGCGTCATATTCTCCACCACGTTCAGCACCGGGATGAGGTTATAAAACTGATAGATCAGGCCCACCTGCCGCCGGCGGAAAATGGCCAGATGGTCCTCGTCCTGGGCGTATACGTCCTGGCCGTCCACATACACCTTGCCGGAGGTGGGCCGGTCCACGCCGCCCAAAATGTGCAGCAGCGTGGACTTGCCGGACCCGGACGGCCCGATGATGGCCAGAAACTCCCCCTTTTCCACGGAAAAGGACACGTCGTCCACCGCCCGGACCTGATTCTCCCCCTGGCCGTATACCTTGCTGAGATGCTCGATGCGCAGAATCTCCATATGCTCCGCCTCCTTGCTTTACTGCCGTCAGTATACCAGGCCAAAGTGACAATCCGGTGACTATTGGAAAAAAATCGTGTACCCGGGTCAGAGCTTCTGCACCGCCACGTCGCACAGCTGCACGCCGATGCCCTTATCCCGGGCGGCCCGGTTGCCCTTGTCCAGCAGCTTCTCCCGGTTTTTGGTCACCAGCTGCACCAGCAGCCGGTCCTTCTGCTCCTGGCTCATGGCTCCCAGCAGCGTCCGGGCCATACCGGCAGCCATATCCGGGTTTCCGGCCAGGACACTGCCCAGAATGCCGCCCTTGTCCTCCCGCCGCAGCTTCTCCGCCACCACCGGGATCAGATACTCCGCAATGGAGTCATAGTCGATGTTGTCCACCAGAATACGCAATTCTAACATAGCTCCTCCTGCCGCTGCTGCTTTGTAAAAAACCGGGACGCGCCGCGGCGCGTCCCGGTACGGGTACATTCGCTTACGCCTTGGGGCCTGCGGCCACAACCTCGGCGCTCATGTGGGTGTACTTCTTGAAGTTCTCCACGAAGCTGGCCGCCAGCTTCCGGCAGCTGGCCTCGTAGGCCGCCTTATCCTCCCAGGTGTTGGCGGGAATCAGCAGCTCACTGGGCACGCCTTCAATGGACGTGGGCACCTGGACGCCAAAGGTGGGGTCGGTAACAAACGCCGCCTTCTCGATCTCGCCGGTCAGGGCGGCGGTGACCATGGCGCGGGTATAGGCCAGCTTCATGCGCTTGCCGGTGCCGTTCCAGCCGGTGTTCACCAGGTACACCCTGGCCCCGGACTTCTCCACCTTATCCGCCAGCATGGCGGCATACACGGAGGGATCCAGGGGCAGAAAGGGCTCGCCGAAGCAGGTGGAGAAGGTAGGCACCGGCTCGGTGACGCCGATCTCGGTGCCGGCCACCTTGCTGGTGAAGCCGGATACGAAATAGTACATGGCCTGGTTCTTGTCCAGCTTGCTGATAGGCGGCAGCACGCCGTAGGCGTCGGCGGTGAGGAAGATCACCGTCTTGGGCACGCTGGGGCTCATGCCGGACAGCTCCGCATTGGGGATATACTCCACGGGATACCCCACCCGGCTGTTCACCGCCAGGGAATCGTCGTCGAAATCGAACTCCCGGGTCTCGGGGTCCATGACCACGTTCTCCACCAGGGAGCCGAAGCGGATGGCGTTGTAAATCTCCGGCTCACCCTCCGGGGAGAGGTTGATGCACTTGGCATAGCAGCCGCCCTCGAAGTTGAACACGGAGTCGTCGGCCCAGCCGTGCTCATCGTCGCCGATGAGCTTGCGGGCGGGGTCGGCGGACAGGGTGGTCTTTCCGGTGCCGGACAGGCCGAAGAACACAGCGGAGTCGCCGTCCTTGCCGATGTTGGCGGAGCAGTGCATGGGAAACACGCCCTGCTTGGGCAGAACGTAATTCATCACGGAGAACACGGATTTCTTGATCTCGCCGGCATACCGGGTGCCGCAGATCACCACCAGATGGGCCTCATAGTCCACCAGAACGGCTGCCTCGGACCGGGTGCCGTCTATCTCGGGGATGCACTTGAAGCCCGGGGCGGCAATGATGGTATAATCCGTATGGAAGTCCTTCAGCTGGTCCGCCGTGGGGCGGCGCAGCAGCTGATGGATGAACAGATTCTGGCTGGCCAGCTCATTGACGATGCGGAAGCCCTTGGTATACTTGGGGTCCGCCCCGGCGAAGCCGTCGAAAATGAAAACGTCCTTGTTCTGGAGATACGCCGTGACCTTGGCATAGATGGCGTCGAACCGGGCCTTGTCCATGGGGCGGTTCACCTTGCCCCAGGCGATGTCGCCATGAATGGCGGGGGTGTCCACGATAAACTTGTCGTTGGCGCTGCGGCCGGTGTATTTGCCGGTCTTTACCACCAGGGCACCGGTGTTGGACAGGGTGCCCTCGCCCCGGCGCAGGGCGTGCTCCGTCAGCTGGGCCGGCGTCAGATTGCGGTACACCGCGGCGGCATTGATGATGCCCAGCTTTTCCAGTCCGTAAGTTTCCATGTGCTTGTTCCTCCTCAAAATGTTCCTATTTCGCTGATGTTTCCCCTGTTGATTCTGTCCACAGGACAAAGACAGCATGAGTATATCATATCTTTTCGCAAAAGGGAACCCCGATTTTTATTTCCGCAGAGCCTGTACCGCCGCCCGCAGGGCGTCCACGTGCTCCTGGGTAGTGGCCCAGCTGGCGCAGAAGCGCACGCCGGAATGGGTCTCGTCCACCCGCTCCCAGTATTCATAGCCAAAGCTCTTTCCCAGCTCCGCCAGCTCGTCGTCGGGCATAATGGGATACTGCTGGTTGGTGGGGGAATCAAACAGCAGCGGGTACCCGGCGGACACGAAGATATCCCGGATCTGATAGGCCATCTCGTCGGCATGGCGGGAGATTTTGAAGTACAGGTCGTCGGTAAACAGGGCATCAAACTGAATGCCCAGCAAACGGCCCTTGGCCATGCGGCCGCCCCGCTGCTTCATCATGAAGCGGAAGTCCTTCTTCAGCGCCGGGTTCATGATGACCACAGCCTCGCCGAACAGGGCCCCCACCTTGGTGCCGCCGATGTAGAACACGTCGCAAAGCCGTGCGATATCCGGCACCGTCAGCTCCGCCCCGTCGGCCATGACGCCGTAGCCCAGCCGGGCGCCGTCAATGAACAGGGGCAGACCATACCCGCGGCAGGTGTCGTACAGTGCCGTCAGCTCCGCCTTGGTATACAGAGTGCCACCCTCGGTGGGGTGGGAGATATACACCATGCCGGGCTGAACGATGTGCTCGGTGGACTCGTCGTTTTTGTGCCACTCCACATAGTCCTGCACCTGCCGGGCGGTGATCTTGCCGTTGGCGGTGGGCAGGGTGATGACCTTGTGGCCGGTGGACTCGATGGCTCCTGCCTCATGGCAGTTGATGTGTCCGCTGACGGCGGACAGGACGCCCTGCCACGGACGCAGAATGGAGGCGATGACCGTGGTGTTGGTCTGGGTGCCGCCCACCAGGAAGTGGACATCCGCCTCCGGTGCCTGGCACACGGCCTTTATCCTCTCCCGTGCCGCCTCGCAGTATTCGTCCTCGCCGTAGCCCACAGTCTGGACCATATTTGTCTCGTTGAGCTTCTCCATCACATAGGGATGGGCACCCTCCAGATAGTCGCTGTTGAAATAGATCATGGGAGCTTCTCCTTTATCTTTATACTTTCTCCATCATATCCCAGTGGGGTGCATTTGTAAAGAGCTATTCTTACTTGAACCCATTTACCTGCACCCAGGCCCGGACATGGTCCACAAAGCGCTGGGTGGAGTTGGACACCGCCTTTTCATCCTTGACGCCGATGGCAATGCGCCGGTAAAACGACATGGGCGGCTGGCATATCACCAGGGGGTAGGGGCTGTGCCGCACCATCAGCTCCGGCAGCAGGCTGATACCCAGGCCATTGGACACCATGGACAAAATGGTCCGGTCCTCCCGGGCAATATAGCGCACGTGAGGCCGCACACCCATCTCATCAAAAGCAGCACGGATCTCGTAATCGTCGCCCTCCTCCAACTGGATCACCGGCTCCGTGGCCAGAGCCTCCACCGGGAAGGGGTCGCAGTGGGACAGGGGGTGGCCGCAGGGTACGATCACCTTCAGCTGGTCCAGGTGCAGAGGATACACCTGCAGTCCCTTCAGCGACGGCATCCGCAGAAATCCGCAGTCTGCCTGCCCGGTGATGATCAGCTCCTCGATCTGGTCGTAAAAGTCACAGGTCTGTATTTCGAACTCGATGGCCGGATACTGCTTGCTGAAGGCCTTCAGGATCATGGGCAGCCACTGGGCAGACACGCTGGAGAACGACGCCACCTTTACAAGGCCCGCATCCATGCCCCGCAGGTCCGCCGCCTGCTGGGCAAGGCGGTGATATTCCGTGCACAGCTGCTGGATCTGGGGCAGCAAGGCCCGGCCGTCGCCGGTCAGGGTCACGCCGCCCCGGTTTCGGCTCAGCAGCGTTACTCCCAGCTCCTCCTCCAGGGAGTTGATGGCATGACTGATGCCGGACTGTGAGAAATTCAGGTCCGCCGCCGCCTTGGTAAAGCTGCCGCATTCCACGGTTTTCAGGAAAATCTGGTATTTTGTGGCGTTCATTGCCCTCACCTGCCTCTTTTCTGATGTATTCCCTATTGTACACCCTTTTTCGCATGGTTTCAATCGAAAATATGCGTTTTACAAATGCAAAATTCTATGATATCCTACCTGTGGATTTGAGGAAAGAGAGGATAAATCGAAAATGGCTCTGATTACGAAAATGCACCGCTGCGCATTCTGCGGCAGCAGCGAGGTGGTTGTCTCCGAAAACGGAACCTACACCTGTAAGGACTGCGGAAAGGTTGCCGACCACGGCATGCCTGCTGCGGATGTGGAAGCGATCAACCGTATTATGATGACCGGCGGCGATGCTGAGACCGCTGAGGAACTGCGCCGGCGCTATCCCCGGCTGGATCTGACTACCTGGTCCAAGGAGAACCGTCTCCAGTTCTGAATTTGCAGCCGAGAGCGGCTATGGTTTACCTCCTTCGCCGCTAAAAATACCTGGCAGCGCCTGCTGCCCATCTTTTCCATGGGGATTTTCCTACCCCAAACATAACAGACAGCCGCGCTTGGGCATGCGCGGCTGTTTGTTATTCTGTTCCTGAACCGTTAAAGCGGCGTCCCGACCGGTCCGCCGCTTTGTTTATTTTCCGCCCAGATCCACCGCATGGCGGATAAAGCTCATAGGCGGCACCGGACGCGGCAGCTGCATGGTAAACACCATCTGGGGCGTTTTCGGCTCTGCCAGCGGCAGGCCCTCGGCGTCCGTCATCATCGGGGCCGTCATGGAGAAGGGCTTCGTATCCGGCCCCACCACCTCCACGGCGTCTCCGGCGCCAAACTTGTTGCGCAGACTCAGGGTGGCCAGCCCCTCCGGCGTGCAGTCCGTCACCACGGCGCAGATCTGCCAATCACGGATGTACCGGGCATCCTCATAGAACTGACCCGGTTGGCCGTAGAAAAAGCCCGTGGAATAGTGCCGGTGGCTGACATGCTCCACCTCGTCCCGCCACACCGGGTCTATGGGCCGTCCGGCGGCCGCATCGTCCAGCACGTGGCGGTAGGCCCCGGTTACGATGGCCGCGTAATAGGCGGACTTGGCCCGGCCCTCGATCTTCAGGCAGTCCACCCCGGCGTCCATCAGGTCGTCCAAATGGTCGATCATGCACATATCCCGGGAATTCATGATGTAGGTGCCCTTCTCGTCCTCGAACACCGGGAAATACTCCCCGGGGCGCTTCTCCTCCATCAGTGCGTACTGATAGCGGCAGGGCTGGGCGCAGGCACCCCGGTTGGAGTCCCGTCCGGTCATGTAGTTGGACAGCAGACACCGCCCGGAGTAGGATACGCACATGGCCCCGTGGCAGAAGGTCTCGATCTCCAGCGCCGGGTCCACCCGGCGGCGGATCTCCCGGATCTCGTCCATCCCCAGCTCCCGGGCCAGCACCACCCGCTGCGCCCCCAGGTCGAACCACGCCTGGGCGCAGGCATAGTTGGCAATGGACTGCTGGGTGCTGATGTGCCGCTGGCACCGGGGAGCGTACTTTCCCGCCAGGGTAAAAGCTCCCAGGTCTGCCAGGATCAAGGCATCCACACCGGCGTCGTTGAGCTTTTCCAGGTGCTCGGGCAGGCGGTCCACCTCGCCGCTGCGGGGCATGGTGTTCACGGTAGCGTGGACCTTCACTCCGCGGCGGTGGGCAAATTCCACCGCCCGGGGCAGCTCTTCATCACTGAAATTTCCCGCAAAGGACCGCATGCCAAAGGACGTGCCCGCCAGATACACGGCATCCGCCCCGTATAAAACGGCCATTTGCAGCTTTTCCCAATCCCCGGCCGGAGCCAGCAGCTCCGGCTTCTTTCTCACTTCGGCCATCACCCGAACTTACGCAGGTTGGCGTTGTGCTCGGCCAGAGTCCGGCTGAACACATGACGTTGGGTATCGGGGTTGAGCACATAAAAATAGTAGTTGGTCTTATCCGGCTTCAGGGCAGCTACAATAGACGCCTTACCGGCGTTGGCAATGGCCGTGGGGGGCAGGCCCTGGTGGGTATACAGGTTATAGGGACTGTCCAGGGTCTGATAGTCGTCCTCGGTGATCTCCCGTCCGGCGGCATACACCAGGGATGCGTCAATCTGGAGCAGGTGGGCCGTCTCGCCCACGTTCTCCAGCCGGTTGTGGATGACGGAGGAGATCACGGCACGGTCGGTACCGTCCGTCTCCTTCTCGATAAGGGACGCCATGATGACGATCTCCTTCAGGCTATAGGAAGAATTGGCGAGCAGCGGCGCAATATCCGGGTCGTCCATAATGCGGTCCTGGAAGTTGGACAGCAGGCGGCTCAGGGCCGAATCGGCATTCTCCTTCACATAGAACTCGTAGGTATCCGGGAACAGGTATCCCTCCAGGCGGCTGACGCTGCCCAGATTTTCGTTGTCCACAAAGTCGAACTTGTCAAACACATGATTTTTGGCAGATTCCTCCAGGGCTGCGGCGTCGGACACGTCGTTCTCCGCCAGCAGCTGGATGATTTGCTCCACGGTGTAGCCCTCGGGAATGGTGACGGTCACGGTGGCCGCCACGCCGCCGGTGGGCTGCATGGACTTGATGAGACAGTTGAAGTCCATGTCGGTGTTCAGCTCATACACGCCGGGCTGAATATAGCGGCTGGCATGGAACACCGGACTGGTGATCATAAACAGCAGCTTGGAGTCGATGAGCCCAGCTTTCTTCAGCTTGGTAGCCACCTTTCCCACGGAATCGCCGCTCTCCACCTCAATGGTGGCGGTCAGGGGCGCTTTATTCAGGGCGCACACATCGTTGACAGCCAGCCAGCCCAGACCGGCCAGCAGGCACGACCCCACGATCACGCATGCCAGGTAGATCAGCCAGCCAAAGCGGCGTTTTTTCTTTCCCTTGGCGGCCTTCTGCGTCTCGCCGGTCTGTCTGCGAACCTGATCGGCATCCCATTTGGCCGTATCGGAATTCTGATAATCGGACATCTTGTTTGGTTCCTTTCTGTTTTTTCGCCGGGTCTGCCCCGGACAAGATACGCCGGAGCCAAGTCCGGCATAGAATAGCCCATACAGAAAACAAGTGAGGTGAACGGCATGTGCTTTGACAACAACAACTGCTCCTGCATCTGGCTGATTGTGATCCTACTGCTGGTATTCTGCTGCTGCGGCAGCGGCACCCGGTCCGGCTGCGGCTGCGGCGGCAACAGCGGCGATGGCTGCTGCTCCTGCTGAACGTACATCATCCATAGGAGGGGGCGCCCAGGCGTCCCTTCCTTATTTTATGTCCACCAGCAGGTCCCGGAGCTTCTCCATGACCTCCCGGTGGATATCCTCCACGGTGCGGGGCGCACCGTCCCGGGCACAGTCGATGCGGGTCCACCCGCCATATTCCACCACCATGGCGGCACTTTCCCGGCAGGCCCGCAGATACGCCTCGTTCCGCTCGTGGATATCCGCCTTTGTGTGGGTCACCTGCTCCCGGTGGCGCATCATCTGCTCGGACAGCTCCGTGGGCATGTCCAGGTATATCACCCGGTCCGGCTCCGGCAGCCCCAGCTTCCGATACTCGAAGTCAAACAGCCAGTCCAGAAAGGCCCGCTGCTGTTCCCGGGGCAGCTTGGAGGTCTGGTGCACGGCATTGCTGGTGGTGTACCGGTCGGCAATGACCAGCCCCCCCTGTTCATACCATCCGCCCCAGTCCTGCTTATAGGAGGCAAATCGGTCCACGGAGTAAAACGTGGCGGCGGCGTAAGCATTGACATCGGCGGGGTCCGTGCCGAAGGCGCCGTTCAGGTACAGCCGCAGCAGCGCCGAGGACTCTTCCCCATACCGGGGAAACTCCAGCTTGCGGAAGGGCACACCCCGTGTCTCCAGCTCCCGGCACAAAAGCGCCGTCTGGGTGGCCTTTCCGGAGCCGTCCGTCCCCTCGAATACGATCAATTTCCCCCTCATGCTATGCTTCCTCCCTCGGTCCGTGCGTATACATTCGGATTATTTTACCACGCTCCGACTCATTTGTCCATGAAAAAGTTAAAATATCCCGGGCCAGGGTGTGCCGTTCCCCTTTTCTCCCCGGGGCTTTTGCAGGAAACAGTTGTATTTGCCTCGCCAGTGTGGTATACTGCTATATTGATATAATGTGTGATTTGGGGCATTGTCCCCTTGAGAAATGAGGGATCTCTATGAAAATCGTTGTTTTGGCCGGCGGTCTGAGTACCGAGCGGCAGGTATCTCTGACCAGCGGCACCGGCGTGTGCCGCGCCCTGCGCCAGCGGGGCCACCAGGCCATTCTGGTGGATATGTTCCTGGGTCTGGAATCGTATACGGGCCGGCTGGCCGATGTTTTTGACGCGCCGGACGGCCTGTGCGGCGATAACCGGGTCCTGTCCACGGAGCCGGATCTGGAGGCCGTGCGCCGCAGCCGCCGGGACCAGGGACCGTCCCTGCTGGGCAAGGATGTGCTGGCCGTGTGCGCCATGGCGGACCTGGTGTTCCTGGCCCTGCACGGCTCTTGCGGCGAGGACGGACGCATTCAGGCCACCCTGGACCTGCTGGGCGTGCCCTATACCGGCAGCGGCTATCTGGGCAGCGGCATGGCCATGGACAAGTCCGTTACCAAGCGCATCATGGATGCCGCCGGGATTCCCACCGCCCCCTGGCACGACGTGCGCTATACCCGGGAGGATATCCCCCGTCTGGCTCAGGAGCTGCCGGTGCCCTGCGCCGTGAAGATCATCAACGGCGGCAGCTCCATCGGCGTGGAGCTGCCGGATACCCGGGAGGAGCTGGCCCAGGCTCTGGAGCGGATGCTGGCCTATGGCGACCACGTTATCGTGGAGCAGAAGATCCGGGGCCGGGAGATCCAGGTGGCCGTTCTGGGCGACGGGTATCTGCCCGCCGTGGAGATCATTCCCAAGGGCGCGTATTTCGACTATTTCTGCAAATACCAGAAGGACGGGGCCCAGGAGCTTTGCCCCGCCCCTATTACCGATGAGCAGTGGCATACTGTGGGAGAGCTGGCTCTGCGCCTGCACCGTGCCCTGGGCCTGGGCGTCTATTCCCGGGCGGACTTCATTCTGGATGAGGAGGGCCGCTTCTGGTGCCTGGAGATCAACACCCTCCCGGGCATGACTCCCACCAGCCTGGTGCCCCAGGAGGCGGCGCAGGTGGGCCTCAGCTACGGCGACCTGTGCCAGCGCATTGTGGACGAATCCCTGGCCCTGCGCAAGGGAGGCCGGGCATGAGGCCCCTGGCGGCGGCGGACGTCTGCCGCGCCGTAAGCGGGACCTTTCTCCAGTCCGGAGGCGACACCGTCACCGGCGTCACCAGCGACAGCCGCCGCATCGCCCCCGGAGACCTGTTCATTCCCCTGGTGGGTGCGCGGTTCGACGGTCATGATTACATGAACGCAGCGCTTTCCGACGGCGCGGCAGGCTGCCTGTGCAGCCGTGTGCCGGAGACACTGCTGCCCGGCAAGTTTTATATTCAGGTCCAGGACACCACACTGGCTCTGGGTGCGCTGGCCGCCTGGTACCGGGGGCTGTATGACATCCCCGTGGTACAGGTCACCGGCTCCGCCGGAAAAACCACCACCAAGGAGATGCTCGCCTCGGTGCTGTCCCGGCACTTCTGCACCCTGAAAACCCGGGCAAATCTCAACAATCACATTGGCACCCCCCAGACGCTGCTGGAGCTGGAGCCCCGGCACCAGGCAGCGGTTATCGAAACGGGCCTGGACCACTTCGGCCAGATCCGGTACATGGGCAGCCTGGTGCAGCCCACCATCGCCGTCATCACCAACGTAGGCGACGCCCACATCGAGAACCTGGGCGGTACGCGGCAGGGCATTCTCCAGGCCAAGTGCGAGATATTCGACCATCTGCGGCCCGGTGGGCTGGCCGTTCTGTGCGGCGACGACCCCCTGCTCAACGGCCTGACCCTGCCCTTTGAAACACTCCGCTGCGGCAAGGGCGAAAGCTGCAATGTCCGGGTCACGGATATCGTCCGCCGGGGCATCGACGGCCTGGACTGCACCGTCACCACCTCCCGCCGCAGCTACCGGCTGTCCATCCCCTCCCCGGGAGACCACATGATCTACCCCGCCTCCATGGCCGCCGCCATCGGCGAGTATCTGGGCCTGTCGGAGCAGGAGATCGTGGAGGGTGTGGCCGCCTATGTGTCCACCGGCTCCCGGATGCGGCGTATCCGTCTGCCGGAGGACCGGCTGATCATCGACGACTGCTACAACGCCAACCCCCAGGCCATGGAGGCGGCGCTGGAAATCCTGGCGGACACCGCTTGCCGCCGCCGCGTAGCCGTTCTGGGCGATATGGGGGAGCTGGGCCCCATCAGCCATGACGCCCACCTGGAGGTGGGACGCGTCACCGCGCGGCTGGGTCTGGATGCGGTGATCGCCATCGGTCCCAAGTCCGCCGCCATCGCCGAGACCGCCGGCCCCCGGGCCCTGCACTTCGACACCGTTCAGCAGGCGCTGCCCGCCCTGCGGGAGCAGCTGACCCCCGGCACCGCCATGCTGGTGAAGGCGTCCCATGCCATGGAATTCGGCAAAATCGTCAACGAACTGGAAACAACGACCTATGATAGACATCAGTGTGACCGACCTGGTCAAATCCTTTGACTTAGAAAAGAAAATCCTGGACGGCATCTCCTTCCAGGTGGACACCGGTGAGCGGGTAGGCCTGCTGGGAAAAAACGGCGCAGGAAAAACCACGCTATTCAACATCCTCACCGGAGACCTGGATTATGACTCCGGCGAGGTGCTCATCGCCCCGGGCCGCCGGGTGGGCCTGATTTCTCAGATCCCGGTGTATCCCGCAGGATACACCGTGGAGGATGTTCTGCGCTCCGCCTTTCAGCGGACCACCGCCCTGAAGGAGGAGATGGACACTCTGACCCGCCGGATGGAGCAGGGGGACAGCGACACCCATACTCTGCGCCGCTATGGGGAGCTCACCGCCCGGTTTGAGGGACTGGGGGGCTACGACACCGACACAGCCGTCAACAAGGTGTCCAACGGCCTGTCCATCGACGGCGATATGCGGCGGAGGCTGTTTGACCAGCTGTCCGGCGGCGAAAAGACCCGGGTGAACCTGGGCCGCCTGATCCTGGAGGATACAGACATCCTCCTGCTGGATGAGCCCACCAACCACCTGGACCTTCAGGCCACCGAGTGGCTGGAGGAGTATATCCGCTCCTTCCGGGGCACCGTGGTCACCATCTCCCACGACCGCTATTTCCTGGACCGCACCGTCACCCGCATCATTGAAATTCTGGACGGTAAGGCGGAGTTTTACAGCGGCAACTACAGCTTTTATGCCATTGAAAAGGAGCGCCGCTACCAGGAGCGCATGAAGCAGTACCTCAAGGAGCAGGCCAAGATCCAGCAGCTGGAGAAGGCGGCGGAGCAGATGCACCTGTGGGCCTTTATGGGCAACGACGCCCTGCACAAGCGGGCCTTTTCCATGGAAAAGCGCATCCAACGCATGCGCACCGTGTCCAAGCCCACCAAGGCCAAGAAGATGGACGCCCGCTTCGCCAGCCGGGAGTTTCGCGGCGACGAGGTGCTGCAGCTGAAGGGCGTGTCCAAGTCCTTCGGTGACCGCACTCTCTTTTCCGATGTGTACCTGCGGGTGGAGGGCGGCGAGCGCATCGCCTTTCTCGGCGAAAACGGCACCGGCAAAACCACCCTGCTGAACATGATCGCCGGGACCGAGCCGGCAGGCAGCGGCATCATCCGCATGGGTCCCGCCATCCGGGCGGCGTATCTGCCCCAGATTATCCACTTCGACCACCCGGAGCGTTCCCTTTTGGACACGATGTTGTACGAAAAGCGCAATATAACACCCCAAACCGCCCGCAACCGCCTGGCTGCCTACCAATTCCAGGGGGAGGACGTGTTCAAAAGCGTGTCTGTCCTGTCCGGCGGCGAGCTCAGCCGTCTGCGGCTGTGCATGCTCATGGACGAGGAAATCAACTTCCTGATCCTGGACGAGCCCACCAACCATCTGGACATCGCGTCACGGGAGTGGATCGAGGAGGCGGTGGAGGCCTTCGACGGTACCCTGCTGTTCGTGTCCCACGACCGGTATTTCATCAATCGCTTCGCCACGCGGGTCTGGGAGCTGTCCGACGGTACCATCAATGACTATCCCATGGGCTTTGCCCAGTACAGGGCCGCCAAGGCGGAGGAGAAAAAACCCGCCCCGGCTCCCGCTCAGAAGAAAAAGCAGGATACCCGTCCCCCCCGGGGCGGCCGGGAAAAGCAGGCCGCCCGTCGCCAGCTGACCATCTGCGAAACCGGCATCTCCAAGCTGGAGGACCGCTGCCGCCAGCTGGACCGGGAGATGGAGCAATATGCCTGCGACGCAGAAAAGCTCCAGGAGCTGTATCGGGAAAAGCAGGATGTGGAGGCTCAGCTGGAGCAGGAGATGGCCCGCTGGGAGGAGCTGTCTCTGCAATTGGAGGAATAATCAGGAGGACCATTATGCGTGATATTTTGTGTATGTACTACTCTCGCACCGGCGCCACGCGCCAGGCCATGACGGAGATTGCCCAGGCCCTGGACGCAGAGCTGGTGGAGCTTACCGACGGTGTGGACCGCAGCGGCGCACGGGGCTATCTCCGCTCCGGAATGGACGCCATGCGCCGGGCCACGCTGCCCCTGCAGCCCTATGAAACGGAGCGTCCTCTGTCCGATTACCGGCTGGTGATCCTGGGCACCCCCGTGTGGGCGGGCCGCTGCGCCTCCCCTGTCCGGGGGCTTCTGAAGCGCCGGGGCCTGGAGCTGGAGCGGGTGGCCTATGTGCTGACCCGGAAAAGCTCCCGGAAATACGAGGACGTCTACCACCAGATGGACCAATATACCGCCCGGCCCCATCTGCTGGAGGTATCCCTGCGTCCAGGGTCCGTGGGCTATGAATTCTGGCGGGACAAGCTGGTGGGCGAGGTACGCCGCTATCTGGACGAGCAATAAGGGGTTCCCTATGCTGGAGAAATTACAAGCCATTGTCCGGCGGCTGGACCAGGTGGAGCGCCAGCTGTCCGACCCGGCGATATACGCCGACCGGGAGATGCTCACCCGCCTGAGCCGGGAGCAGAAGGAGCTGACCCCCATTGCAGCCGCCTTCCGGGCCTGGCAGCAGGCGGAAGACGACTGTGCCCAGGCCCAGGAGCTGCTGACGGACCCCGAGATGCGGGAGCTGGCCCAGGAGGAGCTGCGCCGGGCCCGCCAGGAGCGGGATCGTCTGTCTCAGGAGCTGAAAACCCTGCTGCTGCCCCGGGACCCCAACGACGACCGAAATGTTATCCTGGAGGTGCGGGCCGGCATCGGCGGCGAGGAGGGCGCCCTGTTTGCGGCGGACCTGCTGCGGATGTACGCCCTGTATGCCGAACGCCGGGGCTGGCACATGGAGCCGGTGTATGAAAACACCACGGAGCTGGGCGGCGTCAAGGAAGCCAGCGTCACCATCGAGGGTCAAGGGGCCTGGTCCCGCCTGAAATTTGAGGCGGGGACCCACCGGGTCCAGCGGGTGCCGGAAACGGAGTCCTCCGGCCGCATCCAGACCTCCGCCGCCACGGTGGCCGTCATGCCCGAGGCAGAGGAGGTGGAATTCACCATCGACCCCAAGGACTTACAGATCGACACCTTCCGCTCCTCCGGCGCCGGCGGCCAGCACGTCAACAAAACGGAATCCGCCATCCGCATCACCCACCTGCCCACCGGCATGGTGGTGGAGTGCCAGGACGAGCGCAGCCAGTATAAAAACAAGGACCGGGCCATGAAAATTCTCCGCTCCAAGCTGTACGAGGCCCAGCAGGAGAAGCAGAACGCCGCCATTGCCGCCCAGCGGAAAAGCCAGGTAGGCACCGGCGACCGGTCCGGCAAAATCCGCACCTATAATTTCCCACAGAACCGGGTCACCGATCACCGGCTCACCGGTGATGCGAAAAATTTCAATATTGCCGCCATCATCAACGGCGACCTGGACCCCCTCATTGACGCGCTGACCCTGGCCAACCAGGCCCAGCGGCTTCAGGAGGGGACCGAGAAAGGAGAATGAATCATGGAAGCTCCCATCAAGACCCGCTACGACAAGGCCGGACCCCAGGTGGCCGAGGCCCTGCGCCGCCGCCATTTTGAGGCCCACTATGTGTCCACTGCCCAGGAGGCCCTGGACCTGGCCCTGACCCTGATCCCCAAGGACCGCACCGTATCCTGGGGCGGCACCGTCACCGCCGCACAGATCGGGCTCATGGACCGTCTGCACCAGGGTGACTATCAGCTCATCGACCGGGACACCGGCAAGACTCCCACCGAAAAGCAGGAGCTGATGCGACAGGCCCTGACCTGCGGCACCTTTATCATGAGCAGCAACGCCATCTCCGCCGATGGCCAGCTGGTGAACCTGGACGGCAACGCCAACCGGGTGGCGGCCCTGTGCTTCGGGCCGGAGAGTGTCCTGGTCATCGCCGGGATGAACAAGGTCATGGGTGATCTGGACAGTGCCATCGCCCGGGCCCGCCAGGTGGCGGCTCCCGCCAACGCCCAGCGCTTCGACATCAAGACTCCCTGCGCCGTTACCGGAAGCTGCGGCGACTGCACCAGTCCCGACTGCATCTGCTGCCAGATGGTCATCACCCGGGTCTGTCGTCCCGCCGGACGCATCAAGGTCATTCTGGTGGGCCAGGACCTGGGCTTTTAAGGCAAAAGAGGGATTTTCTTGAACACCATTGTTTTTCACCCGGAATCGGACCCCAACGCCGTCCGGGACGCCGCCGCCATCCTGCGCCGGGGGGGACTTCTGGGCATTCCCACGGAAACGGTATACGGTCTGGGGGCCGACGCCCTGAACGAGGACGCTGTGAGCCGCATTTTCCTGGCCAAGGGCAGACCTCAGGATAACCCGCTGATCATCCACGTTCCCGACGCCTCCTGGCTGGAGTCGTACTGCCGGGATGTGCCCCCCGCCGCCTATCAATTGGCGGAGCGGTTCTGGCCGGGGCCCCTGACCATGATCCTGCCCCGGCGGGATATCGTTCCCCTGCAAACCACCGGCGGCCTGGAGACGGTGGGCGTCCGCTGCCCAAATCATCCGGTGACCCTGGCCATCATCGAAGCCGCCGGTGTCCCCATTGCCGCCCCCAGCGGCAACACCTCCGGCCGTCCCAGCCCCACCACCGCCGCCCACATGATCGAGGACATGGACGGCAGGAACGACGGCGAGGACATGGACGGCAGGATCGACGGCATCGTAGACGGCGGCCCCTGCACCGTGGGGGTGGAATCCACCATCATCGACCTGACGGTGACGCCGCCCCGGCTGCTGCGTCCCGGCGGGGGGGCGGCGGGGGCCCCGCGGGCGGGGA
>FR884144.1:53271-70840 GCA_000435975.1 Oscillibacter sp. CAG:241
CTGGAGTCCCTGCGGCAGGGGCTGGGGGAGGTAGCCGTGGACAAGGCCGTCACCGGTCTGCTGGCCGCCGGGGAGCGTCCCCGGGCTCCCGGCATGAAGTACCGTCATTACGCTCCGCATGCCCCGGTAACGGTAGTCACCGGGGAACCGGAGCGCAGTGCCCGCCGCATCCAGGGGTTGCTGTCGGATACAGCGGGGGTTATCTGCTTCGACGAATATGCCCCTCTTTTCCCGGGGCACATCATCCACAAGCTGGGCCCGGCAGCGGACAAATCCGCCCAGGCCCGCCATGTATTTGACGCCCTGCGTACCTTTGACGGCACGGACGTCACCGAGATCTTCGCCCAGTGCCCCGACGATGGCGGCCTGGGGCTGGCGGTGGCCAACCGGCTGAAAAAGGCAGCGGGCTTCCACCTGATCGACGCCGACCGCCCGCTGATCGTGGGCCTCACCGGCGGCACCGGCGCGGGAAAGACCAGCGCCCTGGCGGCGCTGGAGGATCTGGGCGGCACGGTGCTGGACTGCGACGCCGTGTACCACCAGATGCTCCGCACGGACCCCGCCCTGCGGGAGGCTATCACCGCCGCCTTCGGCCCGGTGTTTTGCCCCGACGGCAGCCTGGACCGGCAAAAGCTGGGGACCCTGGTGTTCTCCGACCACGCCGCTCTGGACCGGCTCAACGCCATCGTGTACGAATATCTGCCGCCGGAGCTGCTGCGCCGGGCCCAGGGTCACACCCTGGTGGGCCTGGACGCCATCAGCCTGATGGAAAGCGGACTGGGCCGTCTGTGCGCCTGCACCGTGGCGGTGCTGGCTCCGGCGGAGGACCGGGTCCGCCGCATCATGGCCCGGGACGGCATCAGCGAGGACTATGCCCGCCTGCGGATCTCCGCCCAGCAGCCCGATGTCTTTTACCGGGAGCGCTGCTCCCATATCCTGGAAAACAACTGTGCCACCCCAGCACAGTTCCGGGACCAAGCACGGATTTTCTTCCGGAGCATGCTCCGGGAAATCGAACATCTATAAGGAGGAAACAAAACCATGACAGACGAAATGAAGGCCAAGCGCGAAAAGCTGTTCTCCGCCGCCAAAAACGGCTATGACCTGGTGGACCAGGCTGCCCTGGAAGCCATGGAGGCCTATTGCGAGACCTACAAGCAGTATCTGGACAACGGCAAGACCGAGCGGGAGTGCACCGACTACACCATCCAGCTGGCCCAGGCCCAGGGCTTCGTCCCCTATCAGCGGGGCATGGAGCTCAAGCCCGGCGACAAGGTATATCGCAGCAATCGCGGCAAGAGCGTGATGCTGGTGAAAATCGGCCGCCAGGACCTGTCCCACGGCGCGCAGATCGTGGCCTCTCACATCGACTCTCCCCGTCTGGACTTCAAGCCCCATCCCCTGTATGAGGACAGCGAGCTGGCCTACGGCAAGACCCACTATTACGGCGGCATCCGCAAGTACCAGTGGGTGGCCATCCCCCTGGAGCTGCGGGGCGTGGTGGTCCTGCGGGACGGCACCGTGGTGAAGGTGGTTCTGGGCCAGGGCAACGAGCCCAAGTTCGTGATTACCGACCTGCTGCCCCACCTGGGTGCGGAGCAGGGCAAAAAGCCCCTCAGCGAGGCCATTCCCGGCGAGAATCTGAACATTCTCATGGGCAGCCGCCCCCTGGGCGAGGACGGTGACAGCGACCGCGTGAAGCTGCGGGTGCTGGACCTGCTCCACGAGAAATACGGCATCTGCGAGGATGACTTCACCTCCGCCGAGCTGGAGGTGGTCCCCGCCTTCAACGCCACGGATCTGGGCCTGGACCGCAGCCTCATCGGCGCCTACGGACACGACGACCGGGTGTGCAGCTATGCCGCACTGAAGGGCCTGTTTGACATCGACGTTCCCGAAAAGACCGCCGTGTGCATGCTGGCCGACAAGGAGGAGATCGGCTCCATGGGCGTCACCGGTATGCAGTCCGCCTTCTTCGACACCTTCATGGAGGACCTGTGCGACGGGCAGGGCGTCAGCCTGCGGGTGTGCTACGAGAGCTCCTTCTGCCTGTCCTCCGACGTTACCGCCGCCTTCGACCCCAATTTTGCCGAGGTGTATGAAAAGCGCAACGAATCCCGGGTGAACTACGGCCTGGGCATCTGCAAGTATACCGGCGCCCGGGGTAAGAGCGGCTCCTCCGATGCCGGGGCCGAGACCGTGGCCTATGTCCGCCGCGTGCTGGACGAGGCCGGCGTGGTGTGGCAGATCGGCGAGATGGGCAAGATCGACGTGGGCGGCGGCGGCACCGTGGCCCAGTATATGGCCAACCGCAACATCGACACCATCGACGCAGGCGTCCCCGTGCTGAGTATGCACTCCCCCTTCGAAACCGTGGGCAAGCTGGACTGCTACATGAACTACCTGGGCTGCAAGGCCGTTTACAACGCGTAACTCCCGTACATAAAAATTGCGCTGCCCTTCCGGCAGCGCAATTTTTATAGGATCAGCAGCAGCCCGATGGCAATGAGGACCTCCTCGTCCGCCTTCTGCTGAAACAGAAAAAACAGGATCAGCAGCAACAGCAGATCTCCCGCATCCATGTCCCCCAGGTGCAGCTTTCCCAGCAGACGGTTCAGAAACTGCCGCTCCGGCGCCGGCGGCGGGACAGGCGGACGCTGCTCTGGCCCCGGCGGCGGCCCCGGTTCAGGCGGGGCATCCGGTCTGGGCGGGGGCGTTGGACGGGACGGCGGAGCCGTCTCCTGCTGGGGCACCCGGTCGTATACGCCGTTATCATTGCGGATATAGCGGTTATACATGGCTACCCCTCCCAATCCGCCAACAGCTTCTTCCCCACATGGATCAGCCGCGCCAGCCGTGCCGCCCGTTGGATTTTCCCTTGCTTTTCTTCCTTCAGGAACGGGCGCAGGGCGTTGAGCAGCTGCATGGCGGCGCTGTTTTCCGTTCCCAGCTCCCCTGCCAGAGGCAGCAGCTTCCCCAGCAGCTTCGGGTCCAGGTCACCCAGGGCCGCCCCCGGATCAGAAACCGGCGGCACCGGGGGCGGAGGGGGCGGAGGCGCCGCGGCCTTCTGCTCCCCCATAGCCCCGGACAGCTGCTGCGCCATCTGCATGACCTGGGCCATGCTGTTGGGGTCGGACAGCAGCGCGTTCAGTTTTTCCTCCAGCTCCGACACCGCCGTCCCTCCTTCCCTATTTTTGCAGGCTCTCGCCGATACGCTGCACCAGGGCCGCCCCCCGTGGGCTGCTCATAATGCCCTGGAGCATCTGGCTCATGGCCGCAGCATCTCCCGCCGCAGCCTGGCGGACCGCCTGCTGCAAAGTCCGCCCCCCGTCGCTGCCGGACAGCAGCCGCAGCAGCATCTGTCCGTCCTGGGACTGCATTACCGCCTGCAAGGCCGCCGGGTCCCGCTTCAATCGCTCCATCATTTCCTTCTGGTCCATCAAAACGCCTCCATCCGTTGCTGCATAGGCCAATATATGTGCCCGGCACCCCAAACGTGCCTGTCTGCATAAAAAAGCACCGATGCCGCGCATCGGTGCTTTTTGCCGTTTCACGATTCTGTTGTTCCGTCAGTCCAGGACGTACACGGTGCAGTCCCGCCGGCCCCAGTCGCAGGCCTCGGAGAAGGTCTTGAACCACAGGTCGATCTTGTTGCCCTTGATGGCCGTGCCGCAGTCGGCAGCCGTGGCCATTCCGTAATGCCAGGAGCCCTTCACCGTCTGAACGTACATCCGCGTGCCATAGGGGAACACGGATGTATCCACCGCAATATTGCCCACCGCCGTGGGGCGGCCGGAAGCCGTCCGGGTGCCGATGGAATAGGCGGTGGCGCTGCACACCAGCGTCCGGGAGAACGTCATGGTGTCGCCGGAGGCAAACAGCAGATAGCCGGAGCCGTCCCCGTTGCTGTGTACGGATACCAGCCGGTCGGACCGGTCCACGGATGTGACCCGGGTACCGTACTCCACAACCTCCTCCACCGCGCCGTCGGTGACGGTGTCCGTCAGCTCCGTGGATACCACGCAGCCCATGCGGTAGGTATCGGTGTAGGTGTTGGTAATGGTGCCGGGCACACCCTGCTGCATCACCCGCTCGGTGCCCTTGGCCAGGGTGTGGTTCACCACCCGGCGGCTGCTGTAGCCCACAGACAGCTGCACCGTCCGCTGGCGGGTCATCTCCGTCCGGAAATAGATGGACGGCGTGTCGCCGGTGAAGTCAATGAACACCATCTCGTCGTCGGCAGGCTCCATATGCAGCCGGTGGAGCAGATGGTCCACCGTTTCGCTGCGGGTCTGTACGGTGCGGGATTTCTCCCCGCTGGTGACGGTAATATCATGACCGTGCTGCAGCAGCAGCTGGGCCTCCCGTGCGTTATAATCCACCCGGGTCTCCAGAATACCGAAGCTCTTGTCCCGGCTGGGGCGGCCGGAGATGATCTCCGTCCTGCCGTCCTCGGTGAGCACCACATACACCCGGCGCGGCTGCACCGTATCGCCCATGCTCTTCACCGTCACCATGCTCAGCGCGGTCACGGCCACCATGACCAGCAGCAGCACCCGGCGGACCCGCCAGTGCTCCCGCATGGCCACGGCGGAAATGGCCCGCCAAACCCTGTTTTTCATGTCTTTCATATACCCTCCCAAGAGGTAGATTTCCGGTTCGTTTACCGGTTTGTAACTTTTGTTACTATTTTAAAATATGGTAGGAGTATATCACTTATACCCACTTTTGTCAAGTTTTATGCTATTTCCTGAATTCTTAGCACCACCGGCACCGGATTTGAGTGGGTTCTGACACGCCCGGATCAGGGGATTACTGGTAAAAAAGTTACAGAAAGTTACGAATGGAAACAAAAATCGCACCGTTGAAAACAGGGTACAAATGTGGTATGATGGAGTCACTTGTACAGCAAAGGAGAACGACTATGCGGCCTGCATTCATCCCCGTGGGGCAGATCGTCAACGCCCACGGCATCCGGGGAGAGGTCAAGGTAAACCCCCATGGCTTTGACCCGGAGTTTCTCACGGAATTTGACACCATTTATATAGACAATCAGCCGGTGAAGGTCCGCAGCGCCCGGGTCCATAAGTCCACGGTGCTGATGACCCTGCCCGGCGTGGACGATATGGACGCGGCCCTGGCTCTGAAGGGAAAGACCGTATCCATTCGCCGCACCGACGCCCACCTGCCCCAGGGGCAGTTTTTCGACCAGGAGCTGCTGGGGCTGCGGGTGATAGACTGCGCCACCGACCAGGAGATCGGCATCATTGATCGGGTCCTCACCTATCCCGCCCATAAAATTTACCAGGTCCGCGGCCAGCGGGAGTATCTCATCCCGGCGGTGCCCGGCGTATTTATCGAGAGCACGGACCCTGACGCCGGAGAAATGCGGGTCCACATGATGAAAGGATTGGCCACCGATGAGGATTGACATCATGACCCTGTTCCCCGACGCCATTGATGCCATGATGGGCCAGTCCATTATGGGCCGGGCCCAGGACCGGGGCTATATCAAAATCGTCGCCCACCAGATCCGGGACTACACCACCAACAAGCAGATGCAGGTGGACGACTACCCCTACGGCGGGGGCCGGGGTGCTGTCATGCAGGCGGACCCTCTGTACCGCTGCTGGGAGCATATCTGCCAGGAGGCAGGCCATCGGGTCCACACCGTCTACATGTCGCCCTGCGGCCGGGTGTTTGACCAGCAGGTGGCCAAGGAGCTGAAGGCAAATTACGACCATCTGATCCTGGTCTGCGGCCACTATGAGGGCGTGGACCAGCGGTTCCTGGACGAGTGCGTGGATGAGGAAATTTCCATCGGCGACTTCGTCCTCACCGGCGGCGAGATCCCCGCCATGGCTGTGGCGGACTGTCTGTGCCGCATGGTTCCCGGCGTTCTGCCGGAGGAGAGCTGCTACACCGATGAGAGCCACTGGAACGGACTGCTGGAATATCCCCAGTATTCCCGCCCTGAGGTGTGGCACGGCCGGGCCGTCCCTCCGGTGCTGCTGTCCGGCCACCACGGCAACGTGGACGACTGGCGGAAGAAGGAAAGCTACAAACGCACCATGCGCCGCCGCCCGGACATGTTCGCCAAATTCGACGAGAGCCAGCTCACCACCAAGCACGACCGCAAGATCCTGCAGCAGGCCAAGGAGGAGCTGCGGCAGGAGCAGGAATCCGCAGAGGATGCCTAAACATCTTACTGCACAGCATAACAATGCGGCTATAAAATGCACCCCGCTGTCTGACAGCGGGGTGCATTTTATTTCTTCCTACGGAAGCTTATGCTGAATAAAGCGGGGCAGAACAGGCTTACTTGCCCATATTCATCTGAGCAGCAACCTCGGCGGCGAAGTCCTCCTGCTTCTTCTCGATGCCCTCGCCGGTCTGGAAGCGAACAGCGTTGACAAACTTCACGGAACCGCCCAGCTTCTTGCCGGCGTCGGCAATGTAGTGCTCCACGGTACCCTGGAAAATGTCGCTGCGGACGAACTCCATCTGCAGCAGGCAGTTCTCCTCATAGAACTTGTTCATCTTGCCCATGACGATCTTTTCCTTGACCTGAGCGGGCTTGGCAGCCATCTTGGGATCGCTGTCCATCAGGGCCAGAGCGATCTTCTTCTCCTCGGCCAGGACGTCCTCGGTGACCTGAGACTTATCCCAGAAGCGGGGATTCAGCGCAGCGATCTGCATGGCAACGTTCTTGCCGATCTCGGTGACGTCCACGTCGGCAGCCAGATTCACCAGCACGCCGATCTTGCCGCCGGCATGGACATAACCCACGCTGGTGTTGTCGGCGAAGCGGACGAAGCGGCGGATCTGCAGGTTCTCACCGATGGACATGACCTTCTCGGGCATAGTCTCGGAAACGGTCAGCTCGGTGCCGGGATACTTGCAGTTCATCAGGGCGTCCACATCGGCGGGATCATTGTCCAGAACCACCTTGGCGATGTCCTTGACAAAGGCCACGAACAGGTCGCTCTTGGCGCAGAAGTCGGTCTCGCAGTTGACCTCCACCAGGGCGCCCACGCCGTTCTCCACCAGAGCATAGGACATACCCTCGGCAGCGATGCGGCCGGCCTTCTTGGCAGCCTTGGCCAGGCCCTTTTCCCGCAGGTACTCAACAGCCTTGTCCATGTCGCCGTCGCACTCGGTCAGGGCCTTCTTGCAGTCCATCATGCCCACGCTGGTCATCTCGCGCAGGGTCTTCACATCAGCAGCAGTAAAAGACATTGTAATATCCTCCAATTTCTTAATAGTACGGTAAAAGGGGCAGGGCATACACCCTGCCCCGTGGTTACGCGGTGATACAGCCAGAAAATATACGCTTACTCAGCGGTCTCGGCAGCGGCTTCCTCGGTCTGCTCGCCCTGGCGGCCCTCGATCATGGCGTTGGCCATGACGGAGGAGATCAGGCGGATGGCGCGGATGGCGTCATCGTTGCCGGGGATGGGATAGTCGATCTCGTCGGGATCGCAGTTGGTGTCGGCGATAGCCACAACGGGAATGCCCAGACGATGGGCCTCGGCGATGGCGTTGCGCTCCTTGCGGGTGTCCACGATGAACAGGGCGCCGGGCAGCTTCTTCATTTCCTTCACGCCGCCCAGGTACTTCTCCAGCTTCTCGATCTCGCCCAGGTGCTTGATGACTTCCTTCTTGGGAAGCATATCGAAGGTGCCGTCGGCCTGCATGGTCTTCAGCTGGTTCAGGCGGTCGATACGGGTGCGCATGGTCTTGAAGTTGGTCATCATGCCGCCCAGCCAGCGGGCGTTGACATAGTACATATTGCAGCGGAGGGCCTCATCCTTGATGGCCTCCTGAGCCTGCTTCTTGGTACCCACGAACAGCAGGGACTGGCCGCTCTCGGACAGCTGACGCACGAAGCTGTAAGCCTCCTCCAGCTTCTTCACGGTCTTCTGCAGATCGATGATATAGATGCCGTTGCGCTCGGTGTAAATGTAGGGGGCCATCTTGGGGTTCCAGCGGCGGGTCTGGTGACCGAAGTGGACACCGGCCTCCAGCAGGGCCTTCATGGATACGACGTTCTGGTTAGCCATGTTTGTTCATTTCTCCTTTGATTTTAGTTTGTTGCCTCCAGGAGCTTCCTCCCCCCGGCCAACCTTGCGGCACCGACCGAAAGTCCGCCCCTGTGCGGAATGCTGAAATATAATAACACAGCGCGCCGGAAAATGCAAGAAAATTTTTCATTTTCCCGGTGAAAACCGGATACTTTTTTGCAAAAACCGGCTTATCCCATCCACCGGAAATGGCCGGTGACCGGCTGCCTATAGATGTCGTTGCGCTCCACGGCCTCGTCAATGGGGTTTCCGTGGTGAATGATAAAGGGAATGCCCCGGCGGTTCCGGCGGTCGGAGCAGATGGCAATGTGGTCCCGGTCACCGAAAATCACGATGTCGCCGGGCTGCCACTGGGCAGGGTCGTCCAGGTCGCAGGTCAGCACCTGCGCATGACGGCGGAAGAAGGTATCCAGATTGCTGACCCGGCGGAAGTCGATGTTGCCGTCCGGCGTCTCAATGTTGGGGTAGCACTCTGGATGGGCGGCAATGTCCGCATCTACCAGGTCCTTCAGCGAGTAGCCCGCCGCCCGGAAGGCCTGCCAGATCACGTCGGTACACACGCCCAGTCCGTCGTCGGGATAGCCCCCGGCATAATACTTGCTTTCATAGTGTGGGTTGGTGGCAATATAGGACCGGGCGCCCAGCACCATGTCCGTCCAGTCGTCCACGCCGTCGCCGTCGGCGTCCAGGGCGCTTTCCTGCTGGGAGATGCCCAGCTCATCGGCGGTGTACCACCGCTGGGGAATACGGCTGCGCAGCAGGAAATATGCCGCCGCCAGCAGGACCAGGCACAGGGGGATCAGGAGCCATTGCTTTTTCTTCATATCCAAGAACCTCCTTTGTGGGATATCCTCATTATATCCAAAGCCGTGTCTCCTGTCGATTACAAAAGTGTCACCTGTCAAAATGCCATTTGCGGCATGCTTTTTGTAATATATACTTGACAAATTGTCTGATAAGTGATAGGATACCAGCGAGTTGAGAAAGGAGCGGTCGTTATGGATCCATATGTGGCAGGAGTTCTGGTGGGAATCGGCTCGGCAGCCGTGGTCATAGCCGTTATGGCTGCGGTGCGAAAAAAACAGGGCCAACCCAGGGCGGAGTATGACGAACGGCAGCTGGCCGCCCGGGGCATCGCCTACCGGTGGGCGTATATGACGCTGATTTTCAGTCTGCTGGCCAATACCGGCGTGGAGGCCATCTGGGGCCCCTGGGCTAAGCCCGGGGTGGCGGTGTGGATGATGATTTTTCTGTCCATCGGGGTGTTCATCGTGGCCTGCGTCCGGAAGGACGCGTATTTCGCCGTGGCCCAGGACCCCAAGGCCAGCCTGTGGCTGTTCGGGGCAGTGGTGGTGCTGCAAATTCCCAACATCATCATCACTCTGCGCAGCGGCGGCTTTGTGGAGGACGGCCTGTTGACCTGGGACGCCCTGTCTCCGGCCAGCGGAGCGCTGTTTCTGGTGCTGACGGTCTGCGCCATCGTCCGGCTGCGGCGGCAGCGGGAGGATGACGAGTCATGAAGAATCTTCGGCTGAAATCGGCCCGGGCCGCCAAGGATCTGAGCCAGCAGCAGCTGGCGGACCTGGTGTCCGTGTCCCGGCAGACCATCAACGCCATCGAAAAGGGGGACTATAACCCCACCATCCGCCTGTGCATCTCCATTTGCCGGGCGCTGGGTAAAACATTGGACGAATTATTCTGGGAGGAGGAAGAACAATGAGCCTGGTCGTAAAGGACCTGACGAAACGGTACGGGGATAAGGTGGTGGTAGACCATCTGTCCTTTGCCATGTCCCAGCCGGGGGTATACGCCCTGCTGGGCACCAACGGTGCGGGAAAGACCACCAGCATCCGGATGATGCTGAACATGCTGTCCCGGGACGGCGGGCAGGTGCTGTGGAACGGAGAGCCTCTGGACATCAGCCGCTGCAACGTGGGCTATCTGGCGGAGGAGCGGGGGCTTTATCCCAAGTACGCGCTGATGGATCAGCTGCTGTACTTCGCGTCCCTGCGGGACGTGCCCCGGGCGGAGGCCAAGCGCCGCATCCGCTATTGGGCGGAGCGCCTGGAGGTGGAGGAGTATCTCTATCCCAGCGCCCCGGCGCAGGCGGGACGGCGGGGGCTTCTGGGCGGCTCCGCCCAGCGGGAAAAGCCCAAGCGGCCGGACCAGCTGTCCAAGGGCAATCAGCAGAAGATCCAGCTGATGGCGGCCCTGCTGTCGGACCCGGAGCTGCTGATCCTGGACGAACCTCTGTCGGGCCTGGACCCCATTAACGCGGACCTGTTCAAGGGGATCATCCGCGAGGAGATCGCCGCCGGGAAATACCTGATTATGTCCAGCCACCAGATGGCCACGGTGGAGGAATTCTGCACGGACCTGACCATTCTGGACCGGTCCAAAACGGTGCTGCAGGGCCACCTCAACGATATCAAGCGCAGCTATGGCCGGGTGCATCTGCAGCTGAAAACCGAATCGGACCCGGCGCCGTACATTGCCGAATGCGGGGCGCAGATCGTCACACAGAAGGAATTTGAGTATCAGCTGAAGGTCACCGGTGCGCAGCAGGCCAACGGTCTGCTGGCCCGGCTGACCCAGGCAGGAGTACCGGTGGTGCTGTTCAACCTGCGTGAGCCGTCGCTGCACGAGATCTTCGTGGAAACCGTAGGGGGTGAGTCTGATGCGTGACCTGTCCGGAACCGGCCAGGTATACCGCTTCACCCTGTCGCAGCTGCTGAAAAGCAATGCAAACCGGATAACGCTGCTTCTCATGGTGCTGCTGGCGGCGGTGAGCATGCCGCTGACGGCGCTGATGCGCGGCGAGTCTCCGGAGGTATCGGATACCAGCAGCCTGACGGCGGTGCGGCTGGAAAACCGCACCGCTCTGGACCTGGATTTTTCCGGAGATTCCTACTGGGCGGATACGGTCTTTTCCGCCGGCGCAGAGGACCCCGACGCCGTGGTCACCGTCAGCGGTGACGTCACCGGCTATCAGGTGGCGGTAAGCGGTGCGGACGACGTGGACCAGAGCGAGCTGCGGCTGCTGGCAGACGCCGTGCAGACGGCGATCCGGGATGCCTGCGTCCGTGCGGCGGGGCTGACGGCGCAGCAGCTGGCTCAGCTGGAAGGCTCCCCCCTGCCGGAGAAAAATTTTGACGGCAGCCGCTTTTGGGTCCAGTATGGGTATTCCATTCTGGCTATGATGGTGTGCCTGATGAGTGCGTCCTATGTGATCCGGGCCGTGGTGGAGGAAAAGGACTCCAGGCTGGTGGAGCTGCTGCTGGTCAGCGTAAAGCCCATGGCCCTGCTGGCCGGAAAGATTCTGGCGGTGATGGCGTTCACCTTCGGCTGGCTGCTGGCTATGCTGGCGGGCTTCGGGGTGTCCTGCGGCCTGACGGCTGCGCTGATGGGCTCCGATGTCCTGCACCGACAGCTGTCCGGTGTGCTGGCGGCACTGCCCCAGGCGGTGCCGGATGTCTGGCACCTGGTGAGCCTGCTGGCGGTGCTGCTGGTGTCGCTGGCGCTTGGTTACCTGACCATGTCCATCATCGGCGGCGTGGCCGGCGCCTGCTGCTCCGGCATGGAGGAGGCCGGCGAGGCCACGGGACCCGTGATGCTGCTGACCATGGCCGGGTATCTGGCCTCCTGCGTGGTAGGCGGCGTGCCCTCGGGAACGGTGGCGTTATTTGCCGCCCTGTGCCCGGTGCTGAGCATTTTCTGCGCGCCGGTGCAGTTTGCCTGCGGCAATGTGTCCATTTGGCTGGTGCTTCTGTCCTGGCTTATCCAGGCGGCTGTGATCTTCGGGCTGCTGACGCTGGCTGCCCGGGTATATGCGGGCCTCATCGTCCACCGGGGCAGCCGGGTAAAATGGCGTGAGGTATTTTCCATGGCGAAGGGAGGCGCTGCGCGATGAAACAATACAAAGGCATGGGCCGGGTGTTTTCCTTCACCCTGATCCAGCAGGTGCGCCAGAAGGGCTGGCGCACTACTACCCTGCTGCTGGCTCTGGCGTTCCTGATCATCCCCATGGTCTCCCTGACAGCAGCGGCACAGCACCAGAAAAATGCCGCCCCGAATCAGAATGTGACGGCCTGGGAAAGCTACGACCAGGACGTCCTGGACAGCGCCGGGCTGACGTCCCGGCAGCAGGAGCTGCTGACGGTCCGCGTAGACGTGTCCGTCACCGGTGGGCGCACCGGCGAGGGTCAGGCGGCCGATGTGCTGTCCATGGTGCTGCCCTTTGTGTCGCTGATGCTTCTTTACTTCCTGGTACTGCTGTACGGCCAGGGAACGGCGGCCAGCGTGCTCCTGGAAAAAACCTCCAAGCTCATGGACCTGTTTCTGGTGTCCGTGGAGCCCACGGCCATGGTGCTGGGAAAGGTATTGGCCACGGCTCTGGCGGGGCTTTTGCAGCTGGCCGTATGGATTCTGAGCCTGATGGGCGGCTTCGCCGCCGGCGGCGCTCTGGCCCGGCAGACGGCCCCCGGCGTAACGCTGCCGCTGCTGGAGGTGCTGCGCGGTGCAGGCCGGCTGGCAGGTCTGTTCAGTGTTCCGGCTATGCTGGAGGCCGTTGGGCTGCTGCTGGCAGGCTTCCTGCTGTATTGCAGTCTGTCCGCCATCGGCGGCTCCCTGGCCGGGAAGGCCGAGGATCTGTCCAGCACCAACGTGCTGTTTTCCCTGGTGCTGGTGGCCAGCTTCCTGTGCTGCATGTTCGCCGGGGGCATGGACGGCATGACCTCCTCTGCCCGGTGGCTGGATTATGTGCCGTTCACCGCCGTGCTGGTAACGCCCAGCCGGGTCCTGCTGGGGCAGACGTCCCTGATGGGGGGTCTTGTGTCCCTGGTGCTGGTGGTCGCCTGCGCCGGACTGCTGACGGCCCTGGCAGGCCGTGTGTACCGGCTGATGTCCCTGTATAAGGGGAACCCGCCTTCCCTCCGGCGCGTACTCCGGATGCTGCGGGAGAAATAAAGAACCGCCTCAGGCGATCCAGCAGGATCGTCTGAGGCGGGTTTTCCATGTGGACTGCAAGCCCCGCAAGCCGAAGATCTTTTTCCATGTGGACTGCAAGCCCCGCAAGCCGAAGATCAGGTAAGCTTTTCCTTACCTGGCATAGTGCAGAGAGAGCTCTCTATATGTTGAAAAATCGTCCATTCACTTTCTGCATACGAAAATGGGGTCAAATTCCTGAGTACATGCAGGAATTTTTAGTGGATATAAAAGCGGAATTTGACAATTATAGAAGTTTTTTGGGGATAAAGTGAGGAAAATGGCCCAAAATTTCCATGGATAGTGGAACGCATGGCCGACTGTTTGAAGCATCATCATGTATCTGTGCGAATATATGATTGGAAAACATAGCAGCAGAATAACCAAATTGCACAAAGTATTTTCTGCAATACTGCCCATGTCTGTACAGGTTGACAACACCGACAAGGCATGTTAAGCTGAAACCAACGATTCAGCAGGGAAAAGTGCAGCGCCGGTTCCCCGGCAGGCCGGAGCAGTTGGCGGCAGGCCCAGGAGCGGAGCGGCAGCTCCCGCTGAACGACCACCAAGGACCACCATGGAAAAGAAAGAGAAGAAAAGGAGAAAACTATGCAGCACAAAAGATCCCGTCTGACGACGAAGATCCTGGCGTTTGTCCTGATCCTCGCTCTCGTATTCCCCGCATCTGCGTTTGCAAGCGTTGCAGACGTGGCGAAGGACACTCGTGCCCCTGGCAAGTCCCTGGCAAATACCTATCCCGCATACACCGACATCGACTGGCAGATCTCCCTGGCGGAGAATGCCCAGGTGGAGGTCACCGTTCCCACCAACATGACGGAGGAAGAGCTGGGTACCGCTATGAACGGCGACCTGACCCTGTCCCTGGACCGCGACAGCACCCGCGGCTATCTGGACCCCGAAAAGTTCCCCTATCCCTACCAGGGCGGTGCTCTGGACACCTGGATGACCCAGTGGAAGCAGGACAAGCAGCCCCAGAACATGTTCCGCGTTACGGATATGGGCATGTCTGCCGATGAGGCGGGCAAGGTCACTCTGAAGCTGTGGATCGACATCAACTGCTACTTCGGCAACCGCTCCGGCAACGTGGATTTCAGCGCCCCCCACAGCAACGGCGGTGCGTATCTGGATCTGTGCGGCTACTATACCCTGAATGTGACCGCCGGTGACGAGACGGTAGGCTCCATTCACACCAAGATTGTTCCCTATGACAGCTTCCGCACCGTGTATGAGCTGTATGACGACATCGACGCCCTGGCCGCCACGGATACCGACCTGTATGTGGCCAAGGAGTCCATGGGCCAGACCACCGTGGACGGCTACGACATGCCTTATCTGATCGTTGCCGACTCCAAGGAGTCTGTGGACAAGTGGCTGGCATACACCGACCTGGTGGAATCCGACCCCGACCTGGCGCTGACTAAGCTGGCCAACGGCGACTTTGACGATCTGCGGGTCCCCATGTTCGCCTCCAACGTTCATTCCAACGAGAATGCCGCCGTCAATGGTATCCTGGAGTTTGCCCACCTCCTGCTGGAGAATGAGACCATCAGCGTCAACACCCTGGAGGGCTTCACCGAGGCCGGTCAGGCCCAGCTGAAGGCCGAGATGGCGAAGCAGGGCGTAGCCGTTCCCGAGCAGATCAAGGATTTTGCCTCCTACATTGGCTTTATCCGCGGCGAGAATGGCTATAAGGCCAACGGCAGCCTGTATTCCGGCCAGCTGGACCTGGAGGAGTATTACAACGTTAAGAATAATGAGGTCAACGTCAAGGAACTGCTGGGCGACGTGTTCATGGTCATCGTTCCCGAGCAGAATATCGAGGGTTACGAGCACATGACCCGTACCACCAGCCAGGGCTATGACCCCAACCGCGACGAGGCCAACCAGACCCTGTTTGAGGATTCCAACGCTATGGCCCTGGTGAACAAGTTCAACCCCATGGTGTTCACCGAGATCCACGGCCGCGTGGAGGCCATGCTCATCGAGCCCTGCACGCCTCCTCACGAGCCCAACTATGAGTACGACCTGATCGCCAAGCAGTTCATCCAGCTGGGCGAGGCCGTGGGTATGGGCGCTATTGCCAACAACCCTGACCACAACAGCTTCGAGATGCCCTATCGTGATTTCCTGCAGGTAGACAAGGATTCCCCCTCCGGTGTGGCCTGGACCGAGCCCTGGGATGACATGACCACCGCCTATGGCTCCCAGTTCCCCGTCCTGATCGGTACCGCCGGTATCACCTGGGAGCTGCCCGTGTACAGCGACATCAGCTCCGAGCTGGTGGTGCCTTACGGTCTGATGACCCAGGCGATGTACATCCAGAACCATAAGATCGACATGCTGACCACCCAGGCCAAGCTGTTCTCCCGCGGCGTCAACAACACCAACTCCAACGAGCTCGTGGCTCCCTGGTATGTGGACCAGTACGACCGGGTCGGCGAGCAGGCGGACCTGATGCGCCCTGTGTATGACGGCGAGGGCCAGAACGGCAACTTCTATCCCGAGTGCTACATCATTCCCATGGACAGCGCCAACCAGAAGAACCTGTATGACGCCGCCGTTGAGATGAAGTATCTGACCCGCAACGACGTGAAGGTCAACGTGGCCTCCAAGGAGTTCACCTATGACGGCGTGACCTATCCCGCCGGCACCATGGTGGTGTCCATGTATCAGGCCAAGCGCTCCCTGGCCAACAGCCAGCTGTTTGACGGCACCTTCATCAACGTATGGCGGGGCCTGTATTCCGAGAGCTTTGCCCAGCGCAGCAACGCCCGCGGCTATGACCGCATCATCGTGGCCGAGCCCGCCGCCTACAAGACCATTATGGCTGCCTGCCCCGAGACCATCAGCTATGACAAGGCCGTGACCTATCTGGCCACCTTCGCCGCTCAGTTTGAGGGCGTGGAGAATGCCGACGTCATCATCGACAATGTGTCCAACGATTCCGCCGCCGCTGTCAACGCGCTGCTGCGGGCCGGCAAGACCGTTGCCATGATCACCAAGGGCGACGAGAAGGGTAACTTCATCTGCTCTTACGAGGACTTCCTCACCATCGCCAAGGACTATGTTATCACTGCCACCGGCGTGTACGGCGCGAACTACAAGGCCGCCGTGATCCTGAATCCTCTGGTGTTCCTGCCCGGCAAGCCTGCCAATAACACCTCCGGCTATGTGGAGACCACCCTGCGCTCCGGCTCCTACAACTACCGCTTCGACTGGCTGGCTCTGACCGCCATGGGCTTCACCATGACCGAGGACCTGAGCAAGGCCAACGTCATCGTGGGCTCCCAGAAGCTCAGCGATGAGGCCCTGGGCGCTGTGAAGGCCGGTACTCCCTATATGGCCTACGGCGCCACTGCTTTCATGGGAGAAGGCAACTTCCTGCTGGGTCTGGGTGTGAAGCTCGATTCCTGCACCATGGGCACCGACTTCCTGGGCCGCGTGGTGTATCCCAACAACACCCTGGTCAACGCCAGCTTCATCAACGAAGCTGACGACGTGATGTACGAGTACGGCACCAACTGGTTCACCAAGATTCCCGAAGGCGCTACCGTTCTGGTGCAGAACGCCGGCAAGACCCCGCTGCAGGGCTGCATCTGCCTGACGGACGATAAGCTGACCGAGCAGTTCAACCAGTACAACAACGGCGTGGTGGGCTTCGAGTATCAGAGCGGCAAGCTGGACATGGCCCTGTTTGCCAACGTCCTGAACCACAAGATCCACCAGACCGACGAGTACACCTTCATCAGCAACTTCATCTTCTCCCGCAGCCTCACTGAGACGGCCTACGAGGGCGTTGCCCAGCCCGAGAATCCCGATCCCGTGAACCCCGGCAAGCCCGAGGAGCCCGGCAAGCCCGACGCCCCCAAGACCGGCGACACCAGCAGCATCATCGTTTGGGTTCTGGCTGCTTCCTTCACCGTGGTGATGATCCCCATGACCGTCACCCTGAAGCGCAAGGCCCGCTGAAAAGTCAACCGAAACCACACAGTCCCGCCCAACTGGCTGTGACGGCTTCCGCCGAACTCTCAACTGCATAAAAGAGGAGGCCCCGGACAAAAGTCCGGGGTCTCCTCTCAGCTTGTCAAAAAAGGGCGGTGCTTTTTTTGACAAAAGAGATTTCGCTCCGACCCGCGCATTTTCAAAACTTTCATAAAGGTTCTGAAAATGCAGTGATTGAAAGTGAAAGACTCCCCGGATGGGTTTCTTTCGCAACGATCTTTCTTTCCAAAAGGCGGAGGCGATCTCCTTTTCACGGCAGCGCCCCCCATGAGGCTTCCGTTGGGCGTGTGCCGCGAAAAATACTTTGTACGATCCTCGCCCCAGAGGAGCCGATCTCTGCAGACCCGACGGTTAAGGAACATACGTCCGACAGCCCAACGGTGGATGTGGGGCCTGCGGCCAATCTGCGGGCCGGTCTCGCAGCGGCTGATTTCCCCGGCAGGCCGAATAAGGCCCGCGCCCGGCAGCTGCCGGGCGCG